>NZ_JCANOT010000044.1:0-177068 GCF_059552495.1 Methyloversatilis sp. S146-33 | reverse complement strand
GCACGCCGACCACGAACAGAACGCCTCGACCTCGACCGTCCGTCTGGCCGGTTCGTCGGGCGCCAACCCGTACGCCGTCATCGCCGCCGGCATCGCCTGCCTGTGGGGTCCGGCGCACGGTGGCGCGAACGAGGCCTGCCTGCAGATGCTGGAAGAGATCGGTGACGTGTCGCGCGTGCCCGAGTACATCAAGCGCGCCAAGGACAAGAACGACAGCTTCAAGCTGATGGGCTTCGGTCATCGCGTCTACAAGAACTTCGATCCGCGCGCCAAGCTGATGCGCCAGACCTGCTACGAAGTGCTGACCGAACTGGGCCTGGAGAACGACCGCCTGTTCAAGCTGGCGATGGAACTGGAGCGCATCGCGCTGGAAGACGAGTACTTCATCGAGAAGAAGCTCTACCCCAACGTCGACTTCTATTCCGGCATCGTGCAGAAGGCGCTCGGCATCCCGACCTCGATGTTCACCTGCATTTTCGCACTGGCGCGTACCATCGGCTGGATCACGCAGTGGAACGAAATGATCACCGATTCCGAGTACAAGATCGGCCGTCCGCGCCAGCTCTACATCGGCCCGAACCGCCGTGACGTGAAGCCCGTCGAACAGCGCTGATTCACCGCAGCAGAAAGCCCCGCGGCCTGGCGGACGCCGCGGGGTAAATAATCAATACCGCATGCAGCAGGCCTTCTCGAATTTCCGCGAGACGGAAGGGGGCGCGGCACGACTGGCGCCACGTTCCCCGACCGCGCGGAAAGACGCGACAACAAACCCGGGCATCCCCGGGCGGAGGAGCGAGTCATGATGCACATGTTGAGCCATTCCTACCTCTTCGGGGGCAATGCGCCCTTCGTCGAGGAACTGTACGAGTCCTACCTCGCCAACCCCGGTTCAGTGCCGGACGCCTGGCGTACCTATTTCGAATCCCTCCAGCATCTGCCGGGCGCCGCCAGTGACGTGGCGCACGCCCCGGTTGTCGCCTCGTTCGCCGAACTGGCCAAGCGCGGCCCGGTCCGCATTGCGGCCGCCAGCGGCGACGACAAGCGTCAGGTCGGCGTGCTGCAGATGATCAATGCCTACCGCTTCCTCGGTAACCGCTGGGCCCAGCTCGATCCGCTCAAGCGCGCCGAACGGCCGGACATTTCCGAACTCGAGCCGTCGCACTACGGCTTCACCGAAGCCGACCTGAACGACAGCTTCAGCACCGGCTCCTTCCGCTTCCCGCCCGAAGACCGCGCCAGCCTGCGCGAAATCCTCGAAGCGGTCCGCCAGGTGTATTGCGGCAGCATCGGCGCCGAATACATGTACATGGCCGACATTGCCCAGAAGCGCTGGATCCAGTCGCGCCTGGAGCCGATGCGCGGCAACTACGGCTACAGCGCCGACGACCGCAAGCGCTTCCTCGAGCGCACCACGGCCGCCGAAACGCTGGAGCGCTACCTGCATACCAAGTACGTCGGCCAGAAGCGCTTCTCGCTCGAAGGCGGCGAATCGACCATCGTCGCAATGGACGAACTGGTGCGCGTGGCCGCCGGCCAGGGCGCGCAGGAAATCGTCATCGGCATGGCCCACCGCGGTCGCCTGAACGTGCTGGTGAACACGCTGGGCAAGGCGCCCTCGATGCTGTTCTCCGAGTTCGAAGGCAAGGCGGCATCCGACCTGTCGGCCGGCGACGTGAAGTACCACATGGGCTTCTCGTCCGACGTGAACACCCCGGCCGGTCCGGTGCATCTGACCCTGGCCTTCAACCCGTCGCACCTGGAAATCGTGAATCCGGTGGTGGTCGGCTCGGTGTATGCGCGCCAGCGCCGCCGCGGCGACAAGACCGGTACCCAGGTCGTGCCGGTCATCCTGCATGGCGACGCGGCCGTCGCCGGTCAGGGCGTGAACCAGGAAATGCTGAACTTCTCGCAGACGCGCGGTTACGGCGTCGGCGGCACCGTTCACATCATCGTGAACAACCAGATCGGTTTCACCACCTCCGATCCGCGCGACTATCGTTCCTCGCTGTACTGCACCGACATCTTCAAGATGGTCGAGGCGCCGATCTTCCACGTGAATGGCGACGACCCGGAAGCCGTGGCTTTCGTCACCAGGATGGCGATGGAATTCCGCGCTGAGTTCAAGAAGGACGTGGTGATCGACATCATCTGCTACCGCAAGCTCGGCCACAACGAGCAGGACGAGCCGATGGTGACGCAGCCGCTGATGTACAAGAAGATCGCCGCCCACCCGGGCACGCGCAAGCTGTATGCCGACCGCCTGATCTCGGCCGGCATCATCGACGAAGCCGCCCCCGAGCGGATGATCGCCGACTACCGTGCCGCGCTGGACGAAGGTCGTCTGGCCAGCAACCCGGTGCTCACCAACCACCAGCGGCGCTTCGCAGTGGACTGGACGCCCTTCCTGAAGCAGCCCTATACCGACGACTGCGACACCCGCGTGCCGCGCGAGGAACTGGCGCGTCTGGGCGAGCGCCTCACGACGCTTCCGGAAGGTTTCTCGCTGCACTCGCGCGTGCAGAAGATCATCGACGACCGGCGTGGCATGGCGGCCGGCACGCAGCCGGTCGACTGGGGCATGGGCGAGAACCTGGCCTACGCGACGCTGCTGGTCGAAGGTTACGGCGTGCGCGTGTCCGGCGAGGACTGCGGCCGCGGCACCTTCTTCCACCGCCACGCAGTGCTGCACGACCAGAAGCGCGAGAAGTGGGACAGCGGCAACTACATGCCGCTGCAGCATCTGCAGGACAACCAGGCGCCGTGCGTCGTGATCGACTCGGTGCTGTCGGAAGAAGCTGTGCTGGCCTTCGAGTACGGCTACGCGACCACCGAGCCGAACGAGCTGGTGGTGTGGGAGGCGCAGTTTGGCGATTTCGCCAACGGCGCCCAGGTCGTGTTCGACCAGTTCATCGCGTCCGGCGAAGCCAAATGGGGTCGCCTGTGCGGCCTCACCATGATGCTGCCGCACGGCTACGAAGGGCAGGGCCCGGAGCACTCGTCGGCGCGCATCGAGCGCTACATGCAGCTGTCGGCCGAGAACAACTGGCAGGTCACGATTCCGACCACGCCGGCGCAGGTGTTCCACCTGCTGCGCCGTCAGATGCTGCGCAAGGTGCGCAAGCCGCTGGTCATCATCACGCCGAAGTCGCTGCTGCGTCACAAGGACGCCGTGTCCTCGCTGGACGAACTGTCCGACGGACGCTTCCAGCCGGTGATCCCGGAAATCGACACGCTGCAGGAGAAGGACGTCGAGCGCGTCATTCTGTGCAGCGGCAAGATCTACTACGAGTTGCTGGCTCATCGCCGTGCCCAGGACATCAAGAACGTTGCCATCCTGCGTCTCGAACAGGCCTACCCCTTCCCCGGGGCGGAGCTGTCGGCGCAACTGGTGCGTTATCCGAATGCCAAGGGCGTGACCTGGGTACAGGAAGAGCCGCGCAACCAGGGTATGTGGTACTGGCTGATCTCGCGTGCCTTCCTCGGCAAGGCACTGGGCGATCTGAAACTGGAACTGGTGTCGCGTCCGGCCTCGGCGTCGCCGGCGGTCGGCTACGCCGCCAAGCATCTGGCGCAACAGAAGGCGGTCATCGAAGCAGCGTTCGAAGGAGTGGGGCGCTGAGGCGCCTCCGACAGGGAGAAAGAATCAAATGCTTATCGAAGTGAAGGTTCCCCAGCTGTCCGAATCGGTGGCCGAAGCCACGCTCGTGCGCTGGCACAAGAAGGTCGGCGAGGCGGTGTCGCGCGATGAAAACCTGATCGACATCGAGACCGACAAGGTGGTGCTCGAAACGCCGGCGCCGGATGCCGGCGTATTGGTGGCGATCATCAAGCAGGACGGAGCCTCGGTCACCAGCGGCGAGCTGATCGCCCAGATCGACACCGACGCCAAGGCTTCGGCGGCCGTCCCGGCCGCTGCGCCTGCTGCCACACCGGCTGCAGCGCCGGCCGCCGTCGCCGCCGCGACCACGTCGGCTGCGGCCTCCGGCCCGGCCAGCCCGGCTGCGCGCAAGATCATGGACGAACGCGGCCTGTCGGCTGGCGACGTGCAGGGTACCGGCCGTGGTGGTCGCATCACCAAGCCGGATGCTGCGGGCGCACCGCAACCGGCAGCGCCTGCCCCGGCAGTGCCGTCGGCCGCCGTCGCGCGTCCGGCACCGACCGCCGCCCAGTCTGCCGCCACAGCGCCCGCGCTGCCGCAGCCGCCGGTGCCGGTCCGTCTCGAAGAGCTGCTGGCCGATCGTCCGCAGCAGCGCGTGCCGATGTCGCGTTTGCGTGCCCGCGTCGCCGAGCGCCTGCTGCAGTCGCAGGCGCAGAACGCCATCCTGACCACGTTCAATGAAGTGAACATGGGCCCGCTGATGGAGCTGCGCAAGAAGTACGCCGAGAAGTTCGAGAAGACGCACGGCGTCAAGCTCGGCTTCATGTCCTTCTTCGTCAAGGCGGCCCTGCAGGCGCTGCGCAAGTTCCCGGTGCTGAACGCCTCGGTGGACGGTAACGACATCGTCTATCACGGCTTCTTCGACATCGGCATCGCTGTCGGCAGCCCGCGCGGTCTGGTGGTGCCCATCCTGCGTGACGCCGACCAGATGAGCTTTGCCGACATCGAGCAGAAGATCGCCGAGTTCGGCCAGAAGGCCAAGGACGGCAAGTTGTCGATCGAGGAACTGACCGGCGGTACGTTCTCGATCTCCAACGGCGGCGTTTTCGGTTCGATGCTGTCGACGCCCATCATCAACCCGCCGCAGTCGGCCATCCTCGGCATCCACGCGACCAAGGACCGTCCGGTCGTCGAGAACGGCCAGATCGTGATCCGCCCGATCAACTATCTGGCGATGTCCTACGACCACCGCATCATCGACGGCCGCGAAGCGGTGCTCGGCCTGGTGACCATGAAGGAGGCGCTGGAAGATCCGGCCCGCCTGCTGTTCGACGTATAAACCCTCTCATTGCATGTTGACGTCTGCGCGCCGCCCGGAGAGAGGGCCGGGTGGCGCGCCGGACCAAGACTGCTTCTTTTTCCGGAGCAATTAAGATGTCCAAGGAATTTGATGTCGTTGTGATCGGTGCCGGCCCCGGCGGCTATGTCGCCGCCATCCGCGCCGCCCAACTGGGCCTGAGCGCGGCCTGCATCGAGTACAACAGCTACGCCGACCCGAAGGGCGAAGTGCGCCTCGGCGGCACCTGCCTCAACGTGGGCTGCATCCCGTCCAAGGCGCTGCTGCAGTCGTCCGAACTGTTCGAGCAGGCCAACCACAGCTTCGTCATGCACGGCATTTCGGTCGAGTCGCCGAAGATGGACGTGTCGGTGATGATGAAGCGCAAGGACAACATCGTCGGCCAGCTCACCACCGGCATCCGCGGCCTGTTCAAGAAGAACAACGTGACGCTGCTGTCCGGTCTGGGCAGCTTCGCCGGCCGCGAGAACGAGAAGTGGAAGGTTGCGGTCACCCGTAACGGCGCCACCGAACACGTGCTGGCCAAGCACGTGATCATCGCCACCGGTTCGCGTGCCCGTCATCTGCCGGGCATCGAGGTCGACAACAAGGTGATCTGCGACAACGAGGGCGCGCTCGCCTTCGACGGCGCGCCGAAGAAGCTGGGCGTGATCGGCGCCGGCGTGATCGGGCTGGAACTGGGCAGCGTGTGGAAGCGCCTGGGCGCAGAGGTGACCATCCTCGAGGCGGCACCGGAATTCCTGTCGGCCGCCGATGCGGCGATCACCAAGGAAGCCTGGAAGACCTTCACCGCCAAACAGAAGCTGGGTATCAAGCTCGGGGCCAAGATCGGCAAGGTCGAACGCACCGATGCCGGCGTGCGCGTCGAGTACGAGCACAAGGACGAGCAGCACGTGCTCGAGTGCGAGCGCCTCATCGTGTCGGTCGGCCGGGTGCCCAATACCGATGGTCTGGGCGGCGAGTCGGTCGGCCTGAAGATCAGCGAGCGCGGTTTCATCGAAGTCGATGCGCAGGGCCGTACCAATCTGGCCAATGTGTGGGCGGTCGGCGACGTCGTGCCGGGCCCGATGCTGGCGCACAAGGGCATGGAAGAGGGCGTCATGGTGGCCGAGTGCATCGCCGGTCAACACGGACACGTCAATCACGACACCGTGCCCTGGGTCATCTACACCCACCCGGAAATCGCCTGGGTCGGCAAGACCGAGGCCCAGCTCAAGGCCGAAGGCATCGAGTACAAGGCTGGCCAGATCCCGTTCGCGGCCAACGGTCGCGCACTCGGCCAGGGTGACACCACCGGTTTCGTGCGCATGTATGCCTGCGCCAAGACCGACCGCATCCTCGGCGTGCACGTGATCGGCAACAACGCATCGGAGCTGATCGCCGAGGCGGTGGTGGCGATGGAATTCGGCGCCTGCTCGGAAGACATCGCGCGCATCTGCCACGCGCACCCGACGCTGTCGGAAGTGATGCACGAAGCCGCGCTGGCCTGCGACAAGCGTCCGCTGCACTTCTGACCGGGACCCGCGCAACATGCCTCCGCACAAGATACTGAACGTTCCCGAGCGGGGCATGCTGGACACCTTCGAGGCCCAGCTCAAGGTGCGCGGTTATAACGCCGACGCGTCGCAGCGCGCTGCCGCCGAGCGGCTGCAGAAGCTGTACGGCGAGCTGCTCGATTTCAAGGCGGCCCGCCGCACCCAGCTGCGCAAGCTGCTGTCGCGCGCGCAGCCCCCGCGCGGTGTCTGGTTCTGGGGCGGCGTAGGGCGCGGCAAGAGCTTCCTGATGGACTGCTTCTACGACGCCGTGCCCTATCGTCGTAAGAAGCGCGTGCATTTCCACGCCTTCATGCAGCAGATCCACGAAGCGCTGAAGAAGCACAAGAACGAAGCCGATCCGCTGGCGCAGGTGGCCGACGACATCGCCCGGGCGACCCGCCTGTTGTGTTTCGATGAGTTCCACGTATCCGACATCGCCGACGCGATGATCCTCGGCCGTCTGGTCGACGCGCTGTTCGAGCGCGGCGTCGTGTTCGTCGCGACCTCCAACTATCCGCCGGACGGGCTCTACCCGAACGGCCTGCAGCGGCAGAACTTCCTGCCCACGATCGAGCTGCTGAAGAAGCGGCTCGAAGTGTTCGAACTCGACGCCGGCATCGACTACCGCCTGCGCTCGCTCGAACGGATGGACATTTTCATGGTGCCGGGCGGCAAGGACGCCGACTCCAAACTGGCCGACGACTTCCGCCAGATCTGCGGCGAACCCTGCCCACCGGGCCCGCTGGAGATCCTCGGTCGCACGCTGAAGACGCGCGACCGCTCGCTCGGCGCGGCCTGGTTCGACTTCGATGAAATCTGCGGTGGTCCGCGCTCGCAGAACGATTACCTCGAACTGGCGCGCCGCTATCACTCCATATTGATATCCAACGTGCCGAAGATGGGGCGCGACCAGGCCAACGAAGCGCGCCGCTTCACCTGGCTGGTGGACGTGCTGTACGACTTCCGCGTCAAGCTCATCCTGTCGGCCGAAGTCGAGGCGCAGGATCTCTACACCGACGGCCCGCACGCCAACGAGTTCACCCGCACGGTGAGCCGCCTGATCGAGATGCGCACGCGCGAGTACCTGGCGTCGGCGCACCGCGTCGATTTCGCCGGCAGCATGTCCAACGTCGCTGCCTGATCGGGCGCCGCTCTCGAACCGCGGACGCAGCCGGCAGGCGGACGCCCTTTCCCGCACACACGCTGCTGTCGGGGTCAGAAGACCCCTCCCACAGAAGACCGGCCCAGGCTCAAGCCGCAGGCCTTGCTCAGCCCTTGTAGGAGCGGTCTTCTGACCGCGACAGGGCCTGCGATCAAATACCGTCCCTCGCCAGAGCGCGGCGGTCGCGCCCGGGACACTGCTCCGGCAGGGTGCCGCGGTCCCCGCCTTGTCCTCAAGACCGGACCTTTCCCCGCCGTCGGGCGTCTACACTCGCGTAAAGCCCACTTGTCGCAGGTGCCCGATGCCCATTTCCGCCATGTTCCGTCCGCTGTGCCGACGACTGCTGCTGCTCTGCCTGCTGTGGCCGCTCGCTGCGGCAGCCCAGGTCAAGCTCGACATCATTCCGCTGAAGCACCGCACGCCTGACCAGGTGCTGCCCGCGCTGCGCCCGCTGGTCGGCGACGACGCCGCACTGTCGGGCGCCAACAACCGCATCTTCATCCGCGCCGACGCGGCCACCCGCGCGGCGGTGAAGCAGGCGATCGACGCACTCGATACGCCGCTGCGCAGCCTGATGATTTCGGTGCGCCAGGACAACGATGACTCGATCGGACGTGACGGCGTGGCCGTGTCAGGCGACATCCGTGCCGGCAACGCGGGCGTCCGCGTGCCGGATGGCGGCCGCGAAGGTGCGGTGATCGAAGGACGCAGCGGTGACAGCCGTGTACAGACGCGGGTGTGGTCTACCCGCGGCGACGCGGCAGACCGTCTGTCGCAGCGCGTGCAGGTGGTCGAGGGCGGTGCCGCCTTCATCCAGGCGGGCAGCTCGACGCCCATTCCCTTCACCCAGATGGTGGTCGGGCCACGCGGCGCGGTGGTCAGTCAGGGCACGCAGTACCGCGACATTTCGAGCGGCTTCTACGCGATGCCGCGCGTCAATGGCGAGCAGGTGACACTGGACATTTCTCCGCAGAAGGAGTCGCTGTCCGACACCCAGTACGGCGAGGTGCGCTCGGCGCGGCTGGTCAGTACGCTGCGCGGCCGGCTTGGCGAGTGGATGGAACTGGGTTCGTCCGGCCACGACGAACAGGTGAGCCAGCGTGGAGTGATCCGCTACGGTACCCGCGACGCGCAGTCGCAGCGGCGGGTCTGGGTGAAGGTCGATGTCGTGCAATGACCTTCATGAATTTCCCTAGCCGCGCTTCAATCCGCCCGCGACGCGGGCGCGGGGACGGGTGGTGATACTGAAGGTGCGTTGGATGACGACGCACATTCTTAAACCGACTGTCAGGAGAAAACCATGAGCTGGGAAACCCCGAAGGCAACCGACCTGCGTTTTGGCTTTGAAATCACGATGTACGTCGCCAACCGCTAAGGTTGCGATCGCCCGGCAGGTTCGCCCTGCCGGGCACCCCGTCTTTCCGGCCCCGCTGCGGCGCGGGCCCTGAATCAACCGACGCCCGGAACGGCCGTCGGCACAAGAAATCAGGCCCTCGATGGCCAACGATGGAGGAGAAGCATGCGACTGCACGTACTCGGTTCCGGCGCGGGCGGCGGTTTTCCGCAATGGAACTGCAACTGTCCCAACTGCGACGGCCTGCGCCGCGGCACCATCAAGGCGCGCGCACGCACCCAGTCGTCGATCACGGTCAGTGGCGATAACGAGAACTGGGTGCTGTTCAACGCTTCGCCCGACATCCTGACGCAGTTCCAGCAGTTCCCCGAGCTGCAGCCGGCGCGGGCGCTGCGCGACACGGCAGTGAAGGCCATCGTGCTGATCGATGGCCAGATCGACCACACCACCGGCCTCTACATGCTGCGCGAGCATCGCCAGCCGCACCAGATCTGGTCCACCGCACCGGTACGCCAGGACCTGACCGAAGGCAATCCGCTGTTCAAGCTGCTCGGCCACTACTGCGGCATCGAGTGGAACGAGCTGGGCATAGACGACACCGAATTCACCATTGCCGGCGCACCCGGACTGAAATTTCGCGCGCACGCGCTGCGCAGCAACGCGCCGCCGTATTCGCCGCGTCGCGACAAGCCGGTGCCCGGAGACAACGTCGGCGTCACCATCGAGGACGCGAAGAGCGGGAAGAAGATCTACTACGCACCGGGTCTGGTCGAGATCGAACCGCAGGTATGGGCGGCCATGCAGGCGGCCGACGTGGTGCTGGTCGATGGCACCTGCTGGAGCGACAACGAAATGATCGCGCTCGGCGCGTCGAAGAAGCGTTCGCGCGACATGGGCCATCTGGCGCAGAGCGGCCCGGGCGGCATGATCGAGTGGCTGGACAAGCTACCGACGACGACGCGCAAGATCCTCATCCACATCAACAACACCAACCCGATCCTGAACGAGGACAGCCCGCAGCGCCGCGAGCTGGACGCGCACGGCATCGAAGTTTCGTACGACGGAATGGACATCACGCTATGAGCACGCAACAGCCCTGGAACCACGAAGAATTCGAAGCCAAGCTGCGCGACAAGGGCGCCGCCTATCACATCTTCCATCCGTTCAACGTGATGCTCAATTCCGGCAAGGCGACGCCGGAACAGATCCGCGGCTGGGTGGCCAACCGCTTCTACTACCAGATCGCGATCCCGGTGAAGGACGCGGCCATCATGTCGAACACGCCGGACCGCGAAATCCGTCGCCAGTGGATACAGCGCATCCTCGATCACGACGGCTACGAAATCACCGGGCCGGACGGCTCGGTGGTGCGCGACGAGGGCGGCATCGAGGCGTGGATCAAGCTGGGCATCGCCACCGGTCTGACGCGTGAGGAGATCGTCGATCTGCGCCACGTCGTGCCCGGCGTCCGTTTCGCGGTCGATGCCTACATCAATTTCGCCCGTCAGCGCCCGTGGCAGGAAGCGGTGTGTTCGTCGCTGACCGAACTGTTCGCGCCGAAGATCCACAAGGAGCGCCTCGCCAACTGGCCCGAGCACTATCCGTGGATCGAATCGACCGGCCTGCAGTATTTCCGCAACCGCGTGTCGCAGGCGCGCCGCGACGTGGAGCAGGGTCTGGCGGTCACGCTGAACTACTTCAACACGCGCGAAATGCAGGAACGCGCGCTGAACATCCTGCAGTTCAAGCTCGACGTGCTGTGGGCGATGAATGACGCGATGGCCAATGCCTACGGCGTGAACAAGTGAGTGCCGAAATGACCGTCACGACCGCATCGGTGCCGAAGATCGGCCGCCACTTCCGCATCCAGTGGGAAGAGGCTCAAAAGGCCTACGTGCTGCTGTATCCGGAAGGCATGGTGAAGCTGAACCAGAGCGCGGGCGAAATACTGAAGCGCTGCACAGGTGAGGCGAACGTGGGCGACATCACCGCCGATCTGGAACAGACCTTCAACGCGCAGGGCCTGCAGCAGGACGTGATCAACTTCGTCGAACTGGCACTGCAACAGAAGTGGGTGGAAACGACATGACCGATCTCGCCGAAGCGAAAGCCGCTCAGGAAGCGGCGACGATAGGGCCGCCGCTCTGGCTGCTGGCCGAGGTGACCTATCGCTGCCCGCTGCACTGCGTCTACTGCTACAACCCAGTCGACTTCGCCAAGCATGAGGACGAACTGACGACCGAGGAGTGGTTCAAGGTGCTGCGCGAGGCGCGCGCGCTCGGTTCGGTGCAGTGCGGTTTTTCCGGCGGCGAGCCCATGCTGCGTGACGACCTCGAACTGCTGGTGGCCGAGGCGCACCGGCTGGGCTACTACACCAACCTGCTCACCTCGGGCGTCGGCCTGAACGAGAAGCGCATCGACGCGCTGAAGGAGGCGGGGCTGGACCACATCCAGCTGTCCTTCCAGGACTCGACGCGCGAAATGAACGACTTCCTGTCGTCCACCCGCACCTTCGACCTGAAGCGACGGGCGGCCGATCTGATCAAGTCGCGCGGCTACCCGATGGTGATGAACTGCACCATCCACCGCCACAACATCGATCACATCGAAGCCATCCTGCAACTGGCCGACGATATCGATGCCGAGTACGTCGAACTGGCCAACACGCAGTACTACGGCTGGGCGCAGGTAAACCGCGACCAGCTGCTGCCGTCGCGCGAACAGCTGGAGCGTGCGGAGCGCATCACCAACGAATGGCGCGAGAAGCACGGCAACAAGATGAAACTGTTCTTCGTCGTGCCCGACTACTACGAGAAGCGGCCGAAGAAGTGCATGAACGGCTGGGGCAACATCTTCCTGACCATCACGCCGGACGGGCGTGCGCTGCCCTGTCACACTGCGCGCATGCTGCCGGGGCTGGAATTCCCGAGCGTGCGCGAGATGGGCATCCGCGAGGTGTGGTACGAGTCGGAAGGCTTCAACCGCTATCGCGGCACCGGCTGGATGAAGGAGCCCTGTTCGAGCTGTCCGGAAAAGGAAAAGGATTACGGCGGCTGCCGCTGCCAGGCCTACATGATCGCCAACGACCCGGCCGCCGCCGACCCGGTGTGCGACAAGTCGCCCTTCCACCACAAGATCGTCGCCGCGGTGGAGCAGGCGCAGATTCCGGGCAACCCGCAGCAGGTGAAGCCGCTGATCTACCGCGGCCCGAAGGAATCGCTGCAACTCGATCGTCCGTTCTGATCCCGCGTCGACGCAGGTCGCCGCTGTGGGCGCATCCATCTGGATGCGCCCTTTTTCATTCCGGCGCCCGGGCGGCGTCGCGTCAGTCGCGGGACAGGCGGTAGGGCTGGAAGCGGAAGGGGGCGGGCGCAGCGCTGTCCACATCCACCCGCGTCCAGCCCAGCCACGGCGAGCCGTGCGATTCAAGCCGTGTCACGTGCTCGAAGCGTTCGCCAGTGGCCGGGTCGACCAAGGGTTTATCGACCCGGTAGGTATGCGTGTCGCCGTGTATCAGCAGCAGCGGTCGGCGGTCATGTTTCGCCCAGCTCACCAGCCGGTCGAGGAACCACGCATGACGCACTGACGTCCCGCCGCGCGCGTGCGCAGCGAAACCGGGATGGGCGTGGAAAGCGATCACCGTCGCACGAACGGTCTGCGGATCGGCCAGCGCCGCGGCCTCGTCCAGCCAGTCGAGCACCTTGCGGCGCAATTCCCGCGCGGCGGCGTTGTCGGGCAGGGGACTGCCCGGCAGGTTCACCCCGATGAACAGTACGCCATGACTTAGCCAGCGGGTGTTCTCCGGCGCGGCGGCCTGCCGCTGCAGCGGCAACGCGGGAGGCGCGCTGAAGAATCGGCGGCGCAGGGCGTCCAGCCGCTCGAACGGATCATGGCCGCCGGCCGACGCGCGGGTGCAGTCCAGCCAGTCGTTGTCGCCGGGCAGCAGCACCACAGGATGGCGCGAACCCGCCAGCAGAGCCTGCCGGTCGGCGTAGAGCGCGTCGTCGCAGGGCTGGTTGCCGCTTTTCAGGTCACCGATGTGCAGGGAGAAGGCGAGCGGCTGACCGGCCTGCTCGGCCAGCAGGTCGGCCGCCAGCTCGCGCTCGACCCGGCTGTAGGGCATGTCGCCCCAGACGGCGAAGGACAGCTGGTCGTCCGCCTGCGCACCAGGCGTCAGCGCTGCGAGCAGCAGCAGAGAGCGCTTCAACGGCTTCAGCCGCCTGAACACGCGCTGGACGGCGGTGCAGATGCGCCCGGCGACATGACCGGTCTCGCCGCACCCTCCGGGCAAACAGTGACGGTCTTCCTCGGTGTAGGGAAAAAAAGCGGGTCGGAACATCAAGGCGCCGGGCGAAACCGCCGTAAGTGACAAAGATGCCGTGCTGAGCGGCAATGCCCACCATACGTCACTTCGGCACGATGCAGAACTTCTTCACCTCCGGCACCGACGACGCTGCGCTGATCCTGCCGATGACGCACGATCCGGCGCTGGTTGCGCTGTCGCTGCTGGTGGCCGTCCTCACCTCGCTGGTCGCGCTTTACACCGTAGGCCAGTCGGAGCAGACGCCGCACCAGCGCATGGCGTGGCTGATCAAGCTCGGCTGCAGCCTGGCGCTGGGCGGCGGCGTGTGGGCCATGCATTTCATCGCGATGCTGGCGCTGGACCTGTGCGTGACCGTGCGCTACGACCCGTGGATCACGCTCGCGTCCATGCTGCCCAGCCTGCTCGCCGCGCTGGCAACCATACAGCTGATGACGCGCCCCTCGCTGACGCCGCGCGAACTGCTGGCGGGTGGCGTGCTGATGGGCGGTGGCATCGGCCTGATGCACTACACCGGAATGCAGGCCATGCACATGGAAGCGCAGCTGCGCTACGACCCACTGATGTTCGGCGTGTCGATCGCGGTGGCGGTGGTACTGGCGACGCTGGCGCTGTGGGTGAAGTTCTTCGTGCCCATTTCCGATCGCCGGCTTCGCCTGGCGGTCAGTGGGACGGTGATGGGACTGGCGATCGCCGGCATGCACTACGCGGGTATGGCGGCCGCCCGTTTCACAGGCGTCGCCGAAAGTGCGCCGCATGTCGATACCCTGGTGCTCAGCATTGTCGTCGTGATCGGCACCATCGGGCTGACCGGTTTCGCGATGGGCACCAACGCGCTGCTGCGCTACCGGCAGATGGTCGATCAGCTCAGTGCGAGCGAGGCGCGCATGAGCGCGCTGCTCGCCACACCGGTCGACGGCGTCGTCATGCTCGACGCGCAGGGCATCGTGCAGACGATGAACCCGACCGCGGAACAGATGTTCGGCTGGCGCGAGTCGGAAATGCGCGGGCGCGACTTCGGTCTGCTGCTGGCGCCCGACGAAAGTGAAACCTACGCGGCCTATCTGGCCGAGTTCAGGCGCACGCGCGTGCCTGCGCTGTCCGGCCGCAGGCGCGAAATCACCGGTCGTCGTCGTGACGGCAGCGAACTGCCGATGCACGTGTCGATCGGCCACGCCAGCCTGCGCGAGGGCGACATGTTCGTCTGCTACATCGCCGACATTTCCAGCTTCAAGGAAATGGCCCGTGCGGTGCGCGAAAGCGAAGCGCAGCTGCGCTCGCTGATCGGCAACATTCCGGGTGTGGCCTACCGCTGCCTGATGGACGCGCACTGGACCATGCTCTTCATGAGCGACGCCACGCAGACGCTGACCGGTTACCCGAGTTCCGACTTCGTCGGTGAGAACGCCATTCGCACCTTCAACGACATCACGCACCCGGACGACGTCGCACACACCTGGAAGGTGGTCGAGGCGTCGATCCGCGACCACCGGCCCTTCATCGTCGAGTACCGCATCACCCACGCCGACGGCTCCGTCCGCTGGATGTGGGAGCACGGCTCGGCGGTGCGCAACGAGGACGGCGACATCAAGTGGATAGACGGCGTCATCCTCGACATCACCGAGCGACGCGAGATCGAGCAGGAGCTGCGCGCGGCGAAGGAGCGCGCCGAGCAGGCCGCGGCCTCGAAATCGGCCTTCCTCGCCAACATGAGTCACGAAATACGCACGCCGATGAATGCCATCATCGGCTTCACCGACGTGCTGCTCGGCCGCGAACTGCCGCCCGAGCACCGGCGTCCGCTGGAAATCGTCGGCAATTCCGCGCGTTCGCTGCTGCGCCTGCTGAACGACATCCTCGATACCGCCCGGCTCGAACGCGGCGCGGTCGAACTCGAAGTGCTCGATTTCGACCTGCCCGAACTGCTGAACCAGCTGGTGATGACGCTGAACGTGCAGGCCGCCGACAAGGGACTGACGCTGCGCGTGGACATTGGCAGCGGGGTCGGTCGCTACTACCGCGGCGACTCGCTGCGCATCCGCCAGGTACTGACCAATCTGATCGGCAACGCGGTCAAGTTCACCGAGCGCGGCGAAGTCGTGGTGACCGTGCGGGTACAGGCGGACGGCGTGCATTTCGCGGTCAGCGATACCGGCATCGGCATTGCGCCTGAGCGACTCGATGCCATCTTCGAACCCTTCACCCAGGCCGACGCGTCGATGAGCCGCCGTTTTGGCGGTACCGGTCTCGGTACGTCGATCTGCAGACAGCTGGTCGAACTGATGGGCGGCCGGATCGGTGCCCGCAGTACGCCGGGCGAGGGCAGTACCTTTCACTTCACGCTGCCCTTGCGGCCCGGTAGCGCGCCGGTTGTCGCGTTGGCGTCGCCGATGGCACTGCCGCCGCTGCGGGTGCTGGTGGTCGATGATGTCGAGCAGAACGTCGAACTGCTGGCTTCCCTGCTGACGCGCGATGGACATGAGGTGACGCCCTGCACCGAGGCGACCGAATCGGTGGTTCGGGCAAGCGCCGAACGTTTCGACCTCATCCTGATGGATCTTCACATGCCCGGCGTGAGCGGGCTGGACGCCACGCGGGCCATCCGCGCCGCCGAACTGCGTGCCGGCCGGCCACCGGTGCCGGTGATCGCGCTGACCGCCAGCGTGCTCGACGAAGACCGCGAGGCGGCGCGCAGAGCAGGCATGAACGGATTCGCCACCAAGCCCATTGATCTTGAGGCGCTGTACGCCGAGACCGCGCGTGTGCTCGGCCTGCGAACGGCAGTCGCTGAGGACCGCACAGACGTGCGCACGGAAGACCCGGTGATCGACATGAAGCGCGCACTCGCACTGTGGCGCACCCACGAGCGTGTCGAGCGGGGCATGCAGCGGCTGCTCGACGAGAACACCGGACTGACGCAGGAACTGGATCGTCTCGCCGCGCTGCCGGCGCGCGACGGGCTGCGTGCGCTGACGCACCGCGTGCGCGGGGTGGCGGCCAATCTGGGGGCCGTGCAGCTGGCCGCCACGCTGGCCGGCCTGGAAGACGCTGCAGCGACCGAACAGCCGCGGGCACTGAGTGCGCGTATCGCCGACGTCGGGGCCGCGCTGTCGGCCTTGGGCAGCGAGGTCGCCGGCTGGCGCGCCGTGGCCGAGCGACCGGTGGCGAAGGCGGAGGCGGGCTGCGACGTACAGGCCGTCCTCACCCATGCCGACACCCTGCTGAAGGCGCTGGAGCGGGGCGAATTCGATGATCTCACGCTGGCGCGGCTGCTCGCTTCGGTCGGCAAGCATCCCGCGCGCGCGCAGCTTGGTCCGCTCGCCGAGGCAGTCGAGAATTTCGACGGGCTGCTTGCGATGAAACACTTGCGCACCCTGATCGTCACAATGCAGACGACCGACGCGGCGCAACTGCACGAGGCGGAGGCCTGAATGGACAGGCTCGAACAACGGATGACCGACGCCGCCAGCGACGCGGGCGACGCACGCAAGACCGTGCTCTGCGTCGACGACGAGCCATCCAATCTGCAGGTGCTCAAGCAGATACTGCAGGGTGACTACCGTCTGCTGTTCGCGCGCGACGGCCGGCGGGCGCTCGAACTGGCGCAGGTCGAGCGGCCCGACATCATTCTGCTCGACGTGATGATGCCGGACATGGACGGTTACGAGGTCTGCCGCACGCTGAAGGCGGACGAGTGCCTAGCACGCGTGCCGGTCATCTTTGTTACCGCGCTGAGCGATGTCGAGGACGAGGCGCGCGGTCTGGAGCTCGGCGCCGTCGATTACATTTGCAAGCCGGTCAGTCCCGCCATCGTGCGTGCGCGCGTACGCACCCATCTGTCGCTGGTCAGCGTGAGCGAACTGATCGAGACACGCCTGCAGGTGATACAGCGGCTTGGACTGGCCGCCGAGTACAAGGACAACGAAACCGGTCTGCACGTCATCAGGATGAGCCACTACGCATGCATCCTCGCGCGGGCCGCCGGCTGGAGCGAGCAGCGTGCGCAGGAACTGCTGCATGCGGCACCGATGCACGACATCGGCAAGATCGGCATTCCCGACCACATCCTGCGCAAACCCGGCAAGTTCGACGACGCCGAGTGGGAAATCATGAAGAGCCACGTCGATATCGGCGTGCGCATCATCGGCGAACACGACAGCGGCCTGCTTGCCGTCGCCCGGCGCATCGTCAGCGGGCACCACGAGAAATGGGACGGTTCGGGCTATCCGCACGGCTTGCGCGAAACCGCGATCCCGATCGAGGCGCGCATCGTCGCCATCGCCGACGTGTTCGATGCGCTGACTTCGGAGCGGCCCTACAAGAAGGCGTGGTCGGTCGAGGACGCCTGTGCGCTGCTGATCGAACAGAAGGGACACCACTTCGAGCCGCGGCTGGTCGACCTCTTCCTCGACTGTCTGCCGCAGGTGCTGGAAATCAAGCAGCGCTGGTCCGAGCGTGCGCCGGACACCCCTTGAGCGCGCTCAGCGCCTGAAGCGCCGTTTCACGTCGAGCACACAACCGGATCTGTCCTTGTTGCCGAGTGTGCTGCAGGCCGCCAGTTCCGCCTCGTAGGCCGCTGCCTCGTCGGGCAGCAGTGGCGTCATCGCCTCGCCCGGGAAAAGCTTGCGCGCCTGATCAAGCGTTGCTTCGTAGCGCATCCTGCTGCGCGCAAGACAGTCGTCCCTGAGTTCGGCGGCGACGCGGTCGCACTCGTGATCTGTACGCGAGCGCTCGATGTCGGCACGCCGCAGCGCGTCCGCGTAGCCCCGGCGATCGGCCGCCAGGGCATTCGTGGAGACGCCGACGAGCAGCGAACACAGCAGGAGCGGCAGAGCGCGGCGGAAGCAGGACACGAACGTCGTCCGTCAGAAGGTCGGATGACGGATTCTAGTGATCCCACGCGCGCTTGCCGTGGCGGAATCCTCTCTGCCGATGTCTGATTTGTGTCCATGCGTTAAGTCGCGGCACAGATGCCCGAACTGAGTCCCGCTAGCTGCGCAGCATCACCTCGCCGAACAGTCGCACCCGATCGCCCACGCGCAGATTGCCAAGACTCGGGCGCACGACGGTGCGCAGTTCACCGCTCTCCAGCATGATGCTGATGCTGTAGCGCCCGGGCGGCGCGATGCCATCCTGCTTCGGTGCATCGGGCGGGTGCGGCTCCAGCGGCTGCTCGACCAGGGGCCACAGCATGTCGATACGGACGATTTCGCCATACGGGCTTTCGACGCCGTAGGACCATGGCGTGGCCGCCGCGATCATCGCCGCCTCGGCGGTACGGCTGTCGGCGATCGCAGCGGTGTCGGGCTGGCGCGCGCACGCCCCGAGCAGCAGCCCGGACAGCACGGCGAGGGTGATCGGCGCGGCGTGCATGGGCGCTGTGCGTCTTACTTGCGCGCTTCGTCCAGCGCGTCCTTGGCCTTGTCGCCGGCGTTCTCGATCTTGTCGCCAGCCTTCTCGACCGCGTTGTCGACGGCCTTGCCAGCACGTTCGGCCGGTCCTTCCTGCTCGCAGGCGGCCAGCGTGAAGGCAAAGGCGGCGACGAGCGTGGCAGCTACGGTGCGATGGATGTTCATGTCGGGCTCCCTGGTGTGATGGTCGGCGCACGTGCGCCGCCCCAGCATCTTCTGCATCCGGCGTTGAAAGTTCCGTCGGTGCGCCGCGCTGCAGCGTGTCGGGGCTGTCCTACACGCGGTCCGAGGGCAGCGGTGCGAACAGCGCCTGACCCATCCGTATGCGCTCGCCGGTGCGAACCTGCGGTGCCAGCGCTGCCTGCGCGGGCAGCAGCACGATGATGGTCGAGCCGTGCTCGAACCAGCCCATCTCCTCACCCCGGCGAACGGACGAATCGCAGCTCAGACGGTGCGGCCCGGCGTAGCCCGCATGCAGCGTCAGGTCGACGCAGTGCAGACGCAGGCTGGCGACCAGGATGGCAGCCACCGGCACCAGCACCAGCGGTATGTCGTTGTGCATCCGCGCCGTCAGCACGGCGCGTTCGTTGCGGCAGTAGAGCCGCTCGACACGGTCCAGCGCCGGCGGATTCACGTTCCAGGTATCGCCCGGAAAGTAGTGCACCTGCTCGACGCGGCAGTCCGTCGGCGCGTGGAAGCGGTGGTACATCGACGCCGTGATGCGCAGCGTCACGTAGTGCCCGTCGCGCAGCTGCGCAGCCAGTGACTCGTCGCCCAGCAGCTCGCCCAGCGTGTAGCGCATGCCCTTGGCCTGCAGCAGCGTGTCGCCGTCGATGTGGCCGAGCGCGCCGACGATGGCGTCACAGGGGCTCACCAGTACTTCGGGCCGCGGGTCGAGAGGCCGGGCGCCGTCCCGCAGTTCACGGATGAAGGCGTCGTGCAGACTGGCGAAGCGCGTCTTCTTCGCTTCCGACAGATCGACCTCGCCGAAAGCCTTCCACAGTGCAATCGACACATCACGCACCAGCGGCTGCTCGATCCGGCTGAAGCGGCCGAACCAGCGAGTCAGTGTCGCGCGCGGCAGCCGGTTGGTGAGCGCGAAATTCAGTGCGTCGTTGGCCAGCAGGCGCTGGAACAGGGTGCGTGCAGTCACGGTTGCGTAACCTCGCGCTGATACATGTGCAACATATGAACGAATCCCTTCCTCTCTATGTGGCCGGCGCCGCGGCGCTGGCAGCGCTGTTGCCGCGGCTGCACCGCCGGCTCCAGCTTTCGCGGGCCAAGCACCGCTCGCTCGCCGGCCATTCGAAAATGTCGCGGCGGGTGGCGAAGCTGCTGCCCTTCTATGAATTCGACGAAACGGGCTTCTACATCGCCGACGGCGCGCCGGACGACGTGGCCGCCCGTCGTCGCAATGGTTTTGAGGCACTGGCCGCGCTGTACGCACAGCGTTTCGCGCGTACCCGCGCGCTGACCGACGACACGCAGTCCATGGTGTCGGACATGCAGTTCACCGGCAGCTACCGCGTGCCATTCCAGTTCAGCCGCCATGTGCGCAGCCATCTGAAGGCCGGTTCCTTCGTGCAGTCGTCGGCCGGCGTCACGCTGACCGACCTCGACGGCAACGTGTTCTACGACCTCGCCGGCTCCTACGGCGTGAACGTGTTCGGCTACGACCTCTACAAGGGCTGCATGGCACGCGGCGCGGCGGCGGTCGAGGCGCTCGGTCCGGTGCTCGGCGCCTACCATCCGCTGCTGGCCGACAACGTGAAGCGGCTCTGCGCGATCTCCGGCATGGAAGAGGTGTCCTTTCACATGTCCGGCACCGAGGCCGTGATGCAGGCGGTGCGGCTGGCGCGCTATCACACCGGCCGCAGTCATCTGGTGCGCTTCTGCGGCGCCTACCACGGCTGGTGGGGCGACGTGCAGCCGGGCGTCGGCAATCCGACCGCGGCCGAGCACACCTATACGCTGAAGGACATGCACGAGGACACCTTGCGCGTGCTGCGCACCCGGCGCGACATCGCCTGCGTGCTGGTCAATCCGCTGCAGGCGCTGCACCCGAATGCCGGCGCGCCCGGCGACTCGTCGCTGGTTGATGGCGGTCGCCGCGCCGGCTATGACCGCGCGGCCTATACCGCCTGGCTGCAGCAGTTGCGCGAGGTGTGCACCGCGCGCGGCATCGTGCTCATCTTCGACGAGGTGTTCCTCGGCTTCAGGCTGGCCAAGGGCGGCGCGCAGGACTACTTCGGCGTACGCGCCGATCTGGTCACCTACGGCAAGACGCTGGGTGGCGGCTATCCGGTCGGCGTCGTCTGCGGCCCGCACCGCTTGATGAAGCGCTACCGCGACGACCGGCCGGCCGACATCTGCTTCGCCCGCGGCACCTTCAATTCGCATCCGCACGTGATGGCCGCGATGAACGAGTTCCTGAAGCTGCTCGACACGCCGCAGATCGAGGCGATCTACCGCGACGCCGATGCAGTCTGGAGCGGGCGCGCCGAGAGACTGAACGAGCGCCTGCGTATCGAAGGTCTGCCGGTGCGCGTGGCGCACATGCAGTCGATCTGGACCGTCACCTACACCGTGCCGTCGCGCTACAACTGGATGCTGCAGTACTACCTGCGCGCCGAGGGCCTGGCGCTGAGCTGGGTCGGCACAGGCCGCTTCATCTTCAGTCTGAATTACGGCGAGGCCGAGTTCGATGCGGTGTGCGAACGCTTCGTGGCCGCAGCGAAGACGATGGAAGCCGACGGCTGGTGGTGGACGCCGCCCGGCGCCAGCAACAAGGGCATACGCCGGCGCATCCTCCGCGAAATGCTGACGCGGAAGCGCTGAGCCGCCTGCGGACCGGCGTGCGCCCGGTCCGCTGTGCTCATCGGGCACGCACGCGATCCGGACCACGCAGATGAAAACGGGGAAGGGCGATGCCCTTCCCCGTATGCCGTCGAACAGAACGTCTGCGCGCAACTCAGGCCTTCGCTGCGTGCTGCGCGTGCATCGGATCGATCAGTTCGCCGCGCAGCAGCGCCAGCGGCGCGCGGTGGTAGAGCTTCACGTCGTGAAAGGGATCGGTGGCGATCTTGGTCGCCCACACCAGACCGGTCTGCACGCCCTGCAGGTGGAACAGGTGCAGCGTGCGGAAGATGAGGCCGCCGATGCCGATGGCGATCCAGGTGACCGACATGTTGTAGAGGAAGCCGCGCGCGTCGGTGTGCGCCTCGAACAGGCCGAACAGCGTCGGGTCGATGTAGAGCGCCAGCGGCGACGCCGCCCAGATCGCCATCAGCACCACCTTGCGGCGCAGGTTGTAGCCGACCTTGATGTCTTCCTTGTGCTCGTGCGTCGCCTGATTGACGTGGTCGTAGCCCTTGGGCTCGAAAAAGAAGTGGCCGGCCTGGCGCGACACCATGGCCACGCCCCAGCTCAGCAGTGCCGCGATCACCGGGTCGACGAAAAGCATCACATAGGCGCACAGGAAGCTCAGCGCGCTGAGCAGATGCAATGCCTGGTTGATGCGGCTGTGGTGGTAGTAGCGGTGATCGTCCCAGCGCTGGGTGCGCAGTTCTTCGAAAAAGGAATGCATGTAAGTCCTCCTGTGAGTGTGGCAAGACTAGGAAGACAGGGTTACGGCCGGAATGCAGTTCGTCTAAGAATTGGTGACAGATCCGCATCGCGATCCGGATGCACTGCACGTAGCGAAAGCTTCACCGAAGCTTCACGAAAGCTGGCGGCGTCGCTGCCGATAGGCACTCGGGTCCATGAATACAACAGACAGACATGCACACCTCTTCCGACAAGCTGAACCAGACCGCGCTGCGCGCACTGATCGATGGCCGCGCGCTGGGCATGGTGTTCCAGCCCATCGTCCGCCTCGATGACGCGGCCGTGGTGGCGCACGAAGCGCTGGTGCGCGGCCCCGAGGGCGGCGCGCTGCACCTGCCGGCGGTGCTGTTCGCCACTGCGCGCGCCATCGGCCTCGAAGCCGAACTCGAAATCGCCTGCGTCGAGGCGGCGGTGCGCCAGTTCGATCCGGCGACGCCGGGCCAGCTCTACGTCAATTGCAGCGCCGGCACCATCCGCCACCTCGGCTCGGAGGGCTGCGTCGGCCTGCTGTCACTGCTGGCCGAACATGCGCTTTCGCCAGCGCGTCTGGTGCTGGAACTGACCGAGCACGAACGGGTGACCGACGTCGATTCGCTGCGCATCAGCCAGGCGCGGCTGTCTGCGCTGGGCATCGTCGTCGCGCTCGACGACTTCGGCGACGGTCGTTCCAGCCTGCGTCTGTGGGCCGAACTGGCGCCGCCGCGGGTGAAGCTGGACCGCTACTTCACGCACGGCATCCACACCGACAGCCGGCGCGTCGAGGCCGTGCGTGCCGCGGTGCAGCTGGCGCGCTCCTTCGGCGCCGAACTGGTGGCCGAGGGCATCGAGCACGAAGCCGAACTGGCGGTGTTGCGCGATCTGGGTGTGCATTTCGGCCAGGGCTATCTGCTCGGCCGGCCGCAGGGCCAGACGGTCAGTCACATGCAGCCGGCAGTGATCGCGCTGATGCAGTCGCGGCAGATCGCGGTGCTGCCGGATACGCCGCATCGAGACATGAGTACCGGCACGGTGAGCCGGCTGGCGATCTCGGCGCCAGCGGTCGAGCCGGATACGCCGAATCTGGCGGTGGTTCAGGTGTTCGCCGATCACCCCGAACTGCTGGCGCTGCCGGTGCTGGAGCAGGGCATTCCGGTCGGGCTGATCAACCGGCGCAGTTTCATGGACCTGTACACCCAGCCGTATCACAAGGAGGTGTACGGCAAGCGGCCGTGCGCGCTGTTCATGAATCCGAACCCGCTGCGCGTCGAACGCAGCACGCCGCTGGAATCGATGAGCACCGTGCTGGCGGGCGAGGACCAGCGCTATCTGTACGACGGTTTCGTCGTCACCGAACACGGCCGCTACGTCGGCGTGGCGACCGGCGAAAGCCTGGTGCGCGCGGTGACCGAAATGCGCATCGAAGCCGCGCGTCACGCCAATCCGCTGACCTTCCTGCCGGGCAACATTCCGATCACCGAACACCTGCAGCGGCTGATGGCGGGGCGGGCCAGCTACGCGGCATCCTACTTCGACCTGAACAATTTCAAGCCCTTCAACGACCTCTACGGCTATTACCGCGGCGACGAAATGATCAAGCTGGCGGCGCGCAGCATCCAGCAGGAGGCGGACCCGCTGCGTGACTTCGTCGGCCACGTCGGTGGCGACGACTTCATCGTGCTGTTCCAGAGCGAGGACTGGCAGGCGCGCTGCGAGCGCATCATCGCCCGCTTCAATGCCGAGGCGCGCGGCCTGTTCAATGCGGAGGAGCTGGCCAGCGGTCACATGGAGGGCGAGGATCGCAAGGGCAACCGCACGCGCTTTCCGCTCACCACGCTGTGTGCTGGCGTGGTGCTGGGGCAGGGCGGCGGCTTCCGTACTGCCGAGGAGGTCGCTTCGGCCGCAGCCAGCGCCAAACGGCAGGCCAAGGCCAGCGGCGGCGGCCTGCACGTGCAGACCGCCGGTTGCAGCGCCAACGACGCGACGCCGGAGGTGCCGGCGCTCGACGTGGCGTGAAGCCGTCAGGCGCTCAGAACAGCTCGTCCTTGCGCAGGTAACGCCACTTGCCGACCGGCAGGTCGGCCAGCGGAACGCGGCCGATGCGCACGCGCTTGAGCGCGACGACTTCGAGGCCGACCAGTTCGCACATGCGGCGGATCTGGCGCTTCTTGCCCTCGCGCAGCACGAAACGCATCTGCTCCTCGTTCTGCCAGCTCACCTTGGCAGGCTTCAGCGGCTCGCCGTCTAGCTCCAGCCCGTGGTTGAGCAGCTTCAGCGACTCCTCCGGGAAATCCTCGGACAGCGCACCGCGGCCGAAGGGCTTGGTCGCGCGTACGCGCACCAGGTATTCCTTCTCGATGGTCGAGTCCTCGCCGATCAGCTGGCGGGCGACGCGACCGTCCTGGGTCAGCACCAGCAGGCCATGCGAATCGATGTCGAGACGACCGGCCGGCGCCAGGCCACGCAGGTGGTTGCGGTTGAACTTGAGGCCGGAGCGGTCGCCGGCCCACTGGTTCTCCGGCAGGAAGAGCACGCTGGCCGGTTCGTGGCCGTCTTCCGCCTGGCCGCTGACATAGCCGACCGGCTTGTGCATCAGCACGGTCACGCGCAGCGCCTGGTCGGCGCGCGCCTGCTTGTGCACCTCGACCTTCTGGTGCGGCAGCACGCGCTGGCCCAGCAGCGCCACTTCGCCATCGACGGTGACCCAGCCACGGGCGATCCAGTCGTCCGCCTCGCGACGCGATGCGGCACCGCGGTCGGCCAGCCAGCGCGACACGCGGATGCCGTCCTTCGCCTCGTCGGCGTCCTCGCCCTTGTCTGCCTGCACGCGGCCCAGCTTGTCGGTTTCACGTTCGTCCCAGGCCTTGGCCGGACGCACCGGCGCCGCCTTGGGCGGACGCGGCTTGAAATCGCCGCCGGCGCGGGCAGGGCGGCTGTCGCCTTCACTGCGGCGCGGCGGACGGTCGCCGAATTCCTTGCGCGGCGGGCGGTCGCCGACATTCCCCCCCGATTCGCTGCGGGCCGGGCGCTCGCGGTTTTCCCACGGCTTGCGTTCGCCGGAATCGGCGCGCGGCGGACGGGCGTCGCGGTCCGGGCGCGGTGTCCACTCGCGCTTCTCGCCGGCCGGGCGCGGCGGACGGTCACCGAATTCCTTGCGCGGAGGGCGTTCGCCGGAATTTCCGCCCGACTCACTGCGGGCCGGGCGTTCGCGGTTTTCCCACGGCTTGCGCTCGCCGGAATCGGCGCGCGGCGGACGGGCGTCGCGGTCCGGGCGCGGTGTCCACTCGCGCTTCTCGCCAGTCGGGCGCGGCGGACGGTCACCAAATTCCTTGCGCGGCGGGCGTTCGCCGGAACTGCCGCCCGATTCGCTGCGGGCCGGGCGCTCGCGATTTTCCCACGGCTTGCGCTCACCGGATTCGGTGCGCGGCGGACGGGCGTCACGGTCCGGGCGCGGCGTCCATTCGCGCTTTTCGCCGGTCGGGCGCGGCGGGCGGTCACCGTCCGGACGGGTTGCGCGCGGCTTGCGCGCGGGAGCGTCCTTGACGGCCGGTTTGGCGTAGGACTTGGCGGCCGGCGCGACCTGCGTCGTGTTGCGGCTCAGCGTGCGCGACTTGGCCGTGCTGTTGCGCACCGGCTTGCGGGCCGGATCACGGTCGGTCGGCGTGTTGTCGTCGGATTTGCGCGGCAAACCCAGTTTGGTGCGGGTGGTCATCGGCATGAAAACATTCTGTGGACCCGACAGCATAGCGGGGTCTTGAAATGCCGGGGGGAAGTCTCCATATCCCGCCGTTGTCATCCCACCCCACGTCTACTGATTCGGAGTTGTCATGTCGGACACCGCAACCGCCCAGACCATGAATTTCCAGGCCGAGGTGAAGCAGCTGCTGCACCTGATGATCCACTCGCTGTACAGCAATCGCGACATCTTCCTGCGCGAACTGGTGAGCAATGCCTCGGACGCCTGCGACAAGCTGCGCTTCGAAGCCATCGCCAACCCGGCGCTGTTCGAATCCGATGCCGACCTGAAGATACGCGTTGCCTACGACAAGGCGGCGCGCACCATCACCATCACCGACAACGGCATCGGCATGTCGCGCGACGATGCGATTTCGCATCTGGGCACCATCGCCCGCAGCGGTACCAAGGAGTTCTTCTCCAGCCTGACCGGCGACCAGAAGAAGGACGCCAATCTGATCGGCCAGTTCGGCGTCGGTTTCTACTCCGCCTTCATCGTCGCCGACACCGTCACCGTGAACACCCGCCGCGCCGGTCTGCCGGCCGACCAGGGTGTGCGCTGGTCCTGCTCGATGACCGGCGACACCGCCGGCGAGTATTCGGTGGAATCCATCACCAAGGCCGACCGCGGCACCGAAATCGTGCTGCACCTGCGCGAGGACCAGGACGAGCTGCTGTCCGGCTTCAAGCTGCGCTCCATCATCCGTGAGTATTCCGACCACATCCTGCAGCCGGTGGTGATGAAGAAGGAGGAGTGGAAGGACGTTGATGGCGAACACAAGCAGGTCGTGACCGACGAGGATGAAACGGTCAACCAGGCCAGCGCGCTGTGGACCCGCTCGAAGTCGGACATCAGCGACGAGCAGTACGTCGAGTTCTACAAGCACGTCGCCCACGACTTCAGTGATCCGCTGGCGTGGACCCACACCCGCGTCGAGGGCCGTCACGAATACACGCAGCTGCTCTACATCCCGTCGCGCGCGCCCTTCGACATGTGGGACCGCAACGCCAGTCATGGCCTCAAGCTCTACGTGCGCCGCGTGTTCATCATGGACGACGCCGAAAAGCTGCTGCCGGCCTATCTGCGCTTCGTGCGCGGCGTGGTCGATTCGGCCGACCTGCCGCTCAACGTGTCGCGCGAAATCCTGCAGGAAAGCCGTGACATCGACACCATCCGCTCCGGCTGCACGAAGAAGATCCTGTCGGTGCTGGAAGACCTCGCCGAAAACCAGAAGGACAAGTACGCCACCTTCTGGAAGGAATTCGGCCGCGTGCTGAAGGAAGGCGTGGGCGAGGATCAGGCCAACCGCGAAAAGGTGGCCGGGCTGCTGCGCTTCGCCTCGACCCATCTCGACACCGAGGAACAGTCGGTGTCCTTCGCCGACTATATCGGCCGCATGAAGGAAGGTCAGGACAAGATCTATTACGTCACCGCTGAAACCTTCAAGGCGGCGAAGAACAGTCCGCACCTCGAAGTGTTCCGCAAGAAGGGCATCGAGGTGCTGCTGCTGTCCGACCGTATCGACGAGTGGGTGGTCGGCAACATGAACGACTTCGACGGCAAGCAACTGGTGTCGGTCGCCAAGGGTGGCCTGGACCTCGGCGCGCTGGCCGACGAGGAAGAGAAGAAAGCGCTGGAGCGCGACGAAGGCGAATTCAAGCCGCTGGTCGACAAACTGCAGGCCAGTCTGGTCGAGCGGGTGAAGGAGGTGCGCATCACGCATCGCCTGACCGAGTCGCCGGCTTGCCTGGTGTCGGACGAGTTCGACATCGGCGGCAACCTCGCCCGCATCCTGAAGTCGGCCGGGCAGGAAGCGCCGCTGTCCAAACCCATTCTCGAAATCAATCCGCAGCACCCGGTGGTGCAGCGGCTGCGCGGTGAAGAAGCGCACTTCGATGACTGGGCGGGCGTGCTGTTCGATCAGGCCCTGCTGGCCGAAGGTGGCGCGCTCGAAGATCCGGCCAGCTTCGTGCGCCGGATGAACCAGCTCATGCTGGCGATGGCCGGCGAACGCAGCTGATCCGTCCGCCGTACCGGGTGACCGGTACGGCGGTTTCGACGCAGGTCATGCCGAACGGCGCAGGTATCGCACTGCGCCGTTCGTGCGTCTACGGCTGTCGGCGGGCCTAACCGGCGCGCTGCTGCGCGCGTCGCCCCATCACGCTGTCCCAGACCGCATTGTTGGCGGCGTAGCAGCTGCACGACGCGGCTTCCAGACCCTTGCGGTCGAGTACGGTGATGTTGCCGCGGCGGTAACTGATCAGCTTGCGCGTCTGCAGCGCGGTGGCCGCGTGTGTCACGCCGACGCGCCTGACGCCCAGCATGTAGGCCAGAAACTCGTGCGTCAGGTGGAAGTGCGGAGAGTGCGCGCGGTCCTGCGTCATCAGCAGCCAGCGTGCGAGACGGGCTTCGACCAGGTGAAAGCGCGGACAGGCAGCGGTCTGTGCAAGCTGCGCCATGGTCACGTAGAGGTAACGCCCCAGCGCGCGCTGCAACGCAGGCACCGACTCGAGTTCATTGCGGAAACGCCTGGCGTCCATGCACAGCGCCGGCCCTGCGCCCTGCACCAGTGCGTGCAGCGGCGATACATCGACCCCGAACAGCAGGGTCGCACCCAGCATCCCCTCGTTGCCCACCAGCCCGACCTCGATGCTGGCGGTGGCGTCGACCGGCGTGATCAGTGAAATGAAGCTGCCGATCGGAAAGTGGACCTGGCGTATGCGCTGACCCGGTTCGGCCAGTACGTCCGACAGGACGAGTTCAACGGTATCGCAGCTGGCCAGCAGATGCTGGCGTTCCCGGCGCGGCAGCGCGGCGATGAAGCTGTTGCCGGCTGCTGCAGTGGAATGAGTGGGCACGGCGACCTTCCTGGCGTCGGGTAATTCCGGCCAGTGCAAGCATACGCGGCGATCGACGAGCGGTCGGGGCGGTAGCGCACACAGTGCGATCGGAGGGGATGCCTGTGGGATGCGCGCTGCCGCGAGGCTTCGGTACGCCAGCAGACAGACGGGCAAGGACTGCAGGTTCATTATGTTTCCGGGGCGCGACACCCATGCAGGTGGCGCCGGGGATGACCGCTTCGAATCGGTCGAAAGCTGCGCGACGCCGCAGGTCCCGAGCCGTTCCGGACCCCGCAGCAGATCGGCAGGCACGATCGAACAGACGAGGTGACACCATGGAAATGATGAATCGATGTACCCGGGGATGTACCCGGGTGAGCGTGGCGGCAGCAATGCTGCTTCTGCTCGGGGCCTGCTCCGGCATGTCGGCGCAGGACAGGAATACGGCCATCGGCGCCGGTGCCGGCGCCGTGGGCGGTGCGGTACTGACCGGCGGCAGTGCAGCCGGCGCAGTAGGCGGCGCGGCCGTGGGCGGCATCATCGGGCACGAAGTAGGCAAGGACAAGAAGTGAGCGATGCGCGGCCGGTGAAGGTCGCGCATTCTCATTCTGTCTGCATGCACGAATCGGGAGAGGAGATACAGATGAAGCACGCACATGAGGGCATCGGCCGCGTATGGATACTGGCGGCCTGCCTCGCGGTACTGTCGGGTTGCCAGAAGCAGGAAGGCCCGATGGAAAGCGCCGGCAGGAACATTGATGAAGCTGGCGACAAGGTATCACGGGATGTGGATCGCGCCGCCGATCGCGCCGGCGACAATGTCGACGACGCGACACGGAAAGCCGGCGAGAGCATCGAGAGGGCTGGCGAGAAGATCCAGGACGCGGCCGGAAAGTAGTGGGCGCGCAGCCGATGGACCCCGCACAGGCATCCGATACGGTGCGACGCCCGTTCGATCGCCTCTGGTGTCGCGAAGGCGCGGCCGCGCCTTCGGGCGTGAGCCGGCCGGTACGCCTCGTGCGGCACATTGGTACGGTGGCGTACAGACGGGTCAGCGGTCGCGGCACACGATGGACTCACGCGCTTACCAATGGACGGCCCGCAAGGCGGCCGCCGTTCCGCGCCGTCGCGGGGCCGGCATCGCCGGACCCGGTTTGCAGTCTGATTCGGGGAAAGTTGCAGATCGCCGCCCCCGGGAAGGAGATCACCATGTTGAGATGGGCCGTCATATTCTTCGTCATCGCCATCGTCGCAGCCGTGTTCGGTTTCGGCGGCATTGCGGCTGGCGCCACCGATATTGCGAAGATACTTTTCTTCGTCTTTCTGGTCGTATTCGGCGTCACCCTGATCATGGGACTGATGCGACGCTGAACTTCGTTGCCGCGCCCGTCACGGGCGTGGTTGCCCGGACGTGCTTGTGAAAGGAATCCCGATGAACATCGAAACGAATCCGCTGCATTCCCCGCTGGACGGCAAGAAGGACAGCACCGTGAAGGACTGGCGAACGCCCGATGCCGACCTCGGCGAGGGAGACCGCGCCGCCGTGCAGGCCCGGGTCGAGGCTCATCTGATCGACGCGAAGTCCCGCCTGCACGAGGCACGCGTGGCGCTCGCCGACACGACGCGCCGCGCTGCCGACGCCACACAGGGCTACGTGACCGAACATCCGTGGAAGGCCATTGCGCTCGCGGCCACCGCCGGGCTGCTTGCCGCCTTGCTCATCCGGCGTCACTGAGCCATCTTCAATCCATTCGGACGGGTCCGGTCAGCGGCCTACCGCGAGACGCCGGCGAACCCGGGCGCTCGCGGTGATTTTGCGCAGGCGATGACCAGGAGAGAGGACATGACCCAGCCTTCGGCGCTGCCCGACGCGGACGAACTGCGGCGGCTGGACGCGTGGTGGCGTGCCGCCAACTACCTGTCGGTCGGACAGATCTACCTGCTCGACAACCCGCTGCTCAGACAGCCGCTGCAGCGCGCCCACATCAAGCCGCGCCTGCTCGGACACTGGGGGACGACCCCGGGGCTGAACTTCATCTACGCCCACATGAACAGGGCGATCCGCCACCACGACCTCGACATGATCTTCGTCGCCGGCCCGGGTCACGGCGGTCCCGCGGTGGTCGCGAATACCTGGCTGGAAGGCAGTTACAGCGCGTTCTATCCGGACGTGACGCAGGACGCCGAAGGCATGCGCCGGCTGTTCCGCCAGTTCTCCTTCCCTGGCGGCATCCCGAGCCACGCCGCACCGGAGACGCCCGGTTCCATTCACGAAGGCGGCGAACTTGGCTATGCGCTGCTGCACGCCTACGGCGCGGTATTCGACAACCCGGACCTGATCGCCTGCTGCGTGGTCGGTGACGGTGAGGCCGAAACCGGGCCGCTGGCCACCTCGTGGCATTCGAACAAGTTCCTGAACCCGCGCACCGACGGCGCCGTGCTGCCGGTGCTGCACCTGAACGGCTACAAGATCGCCAGCCCGACCCTGCTGGCCCGCATCAGTCATGCCGAGCTGGAAAGCCTGCTGATCGGTTACGGCCACGCACCCATCTTCGTAGAGGGTGACGATCCGGTGCTGATGCACGATCTGATGGCGAAGGCGGTCGGCAAGGCGATCAGCGCCATCCGCGACATCCAGCACCGCGCGCGCCAAGGGACCTACATGAGCCGGCCGCAGTGGCCGATGATCGTGCTGCGCTCGCCCAAGGGCTGGACCGGTCCGAAGGAGGTTGATGGCCTGAAGACCGAAGGCAGCTGGCGTTCGCACCAGGTGCCTTTCGGCGACATGGACAATCCGGAGCATCTGCGCCTGCTGGAAGAGTGGATGCAATCCTACCGGCCGGACGAACTGTTCGACGCCAATGGCGCGCCCCGACCGGAACTGCTCGCCCTGGCGCCGCACGGCACGCGCCGCATGGGTGCCAATCCGCACGCCAACGGCGGCACGCTGCTGCGCGACCTGCGCCTGCCGGACTTCCGCAGCCACGCGATCGACGTGCCGGCGCCCGGCGCGACAGTGGCCGAGTCGACGCGGGTGATGGGCGGCTTCCTGCGCGACGTGATGCGCGACAACCCGCACAGCTTCCGCCTGTTCGGTCCGGACGAGACCGCGTCCAACCGGCTGGGCGCGGTGTTCGAAGTGACCGGCCGCACCTGGATGGCGCAGCGCTTCGATGCCGACGACCATCTGGCGCCCGATGGCCGGGTGATGGAAATGCTGTCGGAGCATGCCTGCCAGGGCTGGCTGGAGGGCTATCTGCTGAGCGGGCGGCACGGCCTGTTCAGCTGCTACGAAGCCTTCATCCACATCGTCGACTCGATGTTCAACCAGCACGCCAAGTGGCTCAAGGTGTGCCGCGGCATACCGTGGCGCCGCCCGGTCGCCTCGCTCAACATCCTGCTCACCTCGCATGTCTGGCGGCAGGACCACAACGGCTTTTCGCACCAGGATCCCGGCTTCATCGATCACGTGGTGAACAAGAAGGCCGACATCATCCGCGTCTATCTGCCGCCGGACGCCAACACGCTGCTCTACGTGACCGACGTCTGCCTGCGCAGCCGCGACCGGGTGAACGTGATCGTCGCCGGCAAGCATCCGGAACGGCAGTGGCTGTCGATGGACGCCGCAGTCGATCACGCCGAGGCGGGCATCGGCATGTGGGAGTGGGCCTGCAGCGACAGCGCGGGCGAGCCCGACGTGGTGCTCGCCGCCGCGGGAGACGTGCCGACGCTGGAAATGCTGGCCGCCATCGACCTGCTGCGCGAACTGGCGCCGACGCTCAAGGTACGCTTCATCAACGTGGTCGACCTGATGACGCTGCAGCCGCGTGAAGAGCATCCGCATGGCCTGTCGGACGACGAGTTCGTGTCGCTGTTCCGGCCCGACGTACCCATCCTGTTCGCCTATCACGGCTACCCCTGGCTCATCCACCGCCTGACCTACCGGCGCAGCAACCACGGCAACCTGCATGTGCGCGGCTACAAGGAGGAGGGCACGACGACGACGCCCTTCGACATGGTGGTGCTGAACATGCTCGACCGCTTCCACCTCGTCATGGACGTCGCCAGCCGTGTGCCGATGCTGCAGCCGCAGGCCGCACACATCAAGCAGCGCATGCGCGACCGTCTGAACGCCCACCGCCAGTACATCCTCGAGCATGGCGAAGACATGCCGGAGATCCGCAACTGGCAGTGGCCGACGCCGCCGCTCGCCTGAGCGTACGGTGTTCGGGGCGCAGTGCTCGCCCCTGCCTGAAAACATGTTGTGTGCGCTGCCGTACATACCCGGGTGCAGTCGATCGGTATGCTGGTCGTGCTGTGCCGGATTCCTCCGGATCCGGCGCCGCAGCTGGGCTTCATCGATGAATTCACCGATGACTTTCGCATCGGACGGGCCGGTTTGACCGGACCGCCGGTACGGACCCGCAGTTCGCCGGCACGTTGCGTTGCGCAAGCGCTGCAGCACGCGCCGAGACGTTTGTCCGGTGTGCCGTCAGGCCACCGTCCCCATTTCTCATCAGGAGATTTCCATCATGAAACAACTGGGCAAATACCTCTCAGCAGTCTTCCTTGCCGTGGCACTGGTGACGGCCGTCGGCTGCGCATCCACCTCGAAGCAGGAAGGCACCGGCGAGTACATCGACGACAGCGTCATCACCACCAAGGTCAAGGCCGCCATCCTCAATGAACCGTCGCTGAAGGTGGCCGAGATCAACGTCGAAACCTTCAAGGGCGTCGTGCAACTGAGCGGTTTCGTCAGCACGCAGGCCATGATGGACAAGGCTGTCGCGGTTACACGCACAGTCGGTGGCGTGAAGTCGATCAAGAACGACATGCGCATCAAGTGAGTGGTCGCCGACTGCAGCCCGTCGGCGCGAACAGGGTCCGGCCGGTGGCCGGACACACACTTCAGCCCGCCGCTGCGGGCGCCGCTGCGGCCGGCGGAAGGTCACTGCCGTGAGTGCCCGACTGTCCGCCGGCGCGCGATGGCGAGCATGGAGACGACGTCGCCACGATGCGCGGCGCGTTGAGCGCGCGCCCGACGACGAAACGCCGCTGCGCGGTGGCCTGTTCAGCGCCGAACAGATGGCGCAGCACGGCAAGGCGCTGGCCGCATCGCATACGCTGACCGCCGGCCGCATGGCGGACCGGCTGCTGGCGCGTCTGGCCGAGAACGAAGTCGTGCTTGCGGGCGTCAGCGCCCTGCTGGCCGAGGCGGCGACCGAAAGCCGGCGCATCACGCCGGCGGCCGACTGGCTGCTCGACAACTTCTACCTGATCGAAGAGCACATCCGCGCGGCCGAACGGCATCTGCCCAAGGGCTACAGCCGCGAACTGCCGCGCCTGGCGCGTGGCCCGTCGGCCGGGCATCCGCGGGTGTACGACATCGCGCTGGCCGCCGTGGCGCACGGCGACGGCCGCGTCGACACCGAAAGTCTGGGCCGCTTCGTGGCCGCCTACCAGACAGTGTCGCCGCTGACGATAGGCGAACTGTGGGCGGTGCCCATCATGCTGCGTCTGGCGCTGATCGAGAATCTGCGCCGGGTGGGCGCGCACGTGGCCGCCTGCTGGAATCAGCGCACGCTGGCCGGCGTCTGGGCCGACCGCATGACGGAGGCGGTCGAGCGCAACCCCGCCGGACTGATCCTCGTCATCGCCGACATGGCGCATTCGAAGCCGCCCATGGTGGGCGCCTTTGTTGCCGAACTGGCGCGCAGGCTGCAGGGGCGCGGCCCGGCGCTGGCGCTGCCGCTGACCTGGATCGAACAGTATCTGTCCGAGTCCTCGCTGACGATCGAACAGCTCGTGCAGCAGGAGAACCAGCAGCAGGCGGCCGACCAGCTGTCGATCAGCAACAGCATCGGCAGCCTGCGCGTGCTCGGGGCTGCCGACTGGCGCGATTTCGTCGAAAGCCTCAGCGTGGTCGAGCAGATCCTGCGCCGGGACCCGGACGGCATTTACGGCCGGATGGATTTCGGCAGCCGCGATCACTACCGCCATGCCACTGAAGCCATCGCGCGACGGGGCGGCGTGAGCGAGAGCGAGGTCGCACTGAAGGCGCTCGAACTGGCGAGCGCCGGCGCCGCGGTCCAGCCCGGGCGCATCGGCCACGTCGGCTTCTACCTGGCCGACCGCGGGCTGCCCGAACTGGAGCGCGCGCTCGGTATCCGCCTGTCGGCCTTTCGCGCGCTGGGCAGGGCCGTCGGGCGCGTGCCTCTGCTGCCCTATCTTGGCGGCATTGCGCTGCTGACCGCACTGGTCGAAGCCTGGCTGCTGGCCGGTGTGCCGCTCGATCGCGTGCCCGGCTGGGCGGGCGGACTGGCGCTCTACGCGCTCGGACTGCTGTTGCTGCCGGGCGTGAGCCAGCTCGCACTTTCGCTGGTGAACTGGCTGGTGACGCTGCTTGTGGCGGCGCGCCCGCTGCCGCGCATGGATTATTCGGCGGGCGTGGAAGAGGGTGCCCGCACGCTGGTCGTGGTGCCGACGATGATCACCGGCGAGGCGGCCGTCGAATCGCTGGTGGAAGCGCTGGAGGTGCGCTTTCTCGCCAACCGCGACCCGCGCCTGCACTTCGGGCTGCTCACCGACTTCGCCGACGCGCCGGTGGCCACGCAGCCGGGCGATGCCGCCCTGCTGGCGCTGGCCCGACTGCGGATCGAGGAATTGAACGCGAAGTATGGCGACGCGTGCGCAGCGCTGAGCGGCGACCGCTTCTTCCTGTTCCACCGCGCACGGCGCTGGAATCCGCAGCAGGGCGTCTGGATGGGCTATGAACGCAAGCGCGGCAAGCTGGCGGAGCTGAATGCGCTGCTGCGCGGCCGCCTGCCCGAACAGGACGTCGACGTCTTCTCGCTGGTCGTCGGCAATACCGCGCCGCTGCGCGACGTGACCTATGTGATCACGCTGGATACCGACACCCAGCTGCCGCGCGACGCCGCCCGCCAGCTGGTCGGCGCCATGGCCCATCCGCTGAACCGGCCGCGCTACGACCCGGTGAAGCGACGCGTGGTCGAGGGCTACGGCATCCTGCAGCCGCGGGTGGCGACCAGCCTCCCGGCTGCCGGCCGGTCGCGCTTCGCGCGCATGCACGGCGGCGAGCCGGGCATCGATCCGTACACGCGGGCGGTGTCCGACGTCTATCAGGACGTGTTCGGCGAGGGCTCCTTCATCGGCAAGGGCATCTACGACGTCGATGCCTTCGAACAGTCGCTCGGCGGGCGCTTCGTGCCGAACCGCATCCTCAGTCACGACCTGCTGGAAGGCTGTTACGCACGCGCCGGGCTGCTCAGCGACGTACAGCTGTTCGAGGACCATCCGGCGCACTACGGCGCCGACGTCGCCCGCCGGCACCGCTGGATACGCGGCGACTGGCAGCTTGCCGGCTGGCTGAAGCGCCGCGTGCCCTGCATGTGCCTGTGCGACGCCGCGGAAGGCACGCGCCTGCAGCCCAACCCGCTGTCGCTGCTGGCGCAATGGAAGCTGTTCGACAATCTGCGCCGCAGCCTGGTACCGCTGTCGCTCGTGCTGATGCTGCTGCTCGGCTGGACGCTGCTGTCCTCCGCCTGGATGTGGACCGCCGCCGCGCTCGCCGTCGTGCTGCTGCCGGCGCTGTGCGCGAGCCTGACCGATCTGCTGCGCAAACCGTCCGAAGTGCTGCTGCGCCAGCACCTGTCCATGGTCGGGCGAGGTGCGCTGCGCCACCTCCGGCTGGCCGCCTTCGAACTGGCCTGCCTGCCGCATCAGGCGCTCTACAGCCTGGACGCGATCACGCGCACGCTGTGGCGCATGCAGGTGTCGCACCGGCGTCTGCTGGAATGGAATCCGTCCGGCGAAGCGGATCGCCAGGCGGCCCGGCGCAGCACGCCCGCCCGCCACCTGCAGGCGATGTGGATCGGACCGGCGCTGGCGGCAACCACCGCGCTGTACCTGGGCTTCGCGGCACCGCAGCTGCTGCTGGCGGCTGCACCGGTGCTCCTGCTCTGGGCCGCCTCGCCGGCGATCGCCTGGTGGGTGAGCCTGCCGCTCAGACGCCGCGCCGTGCGGCTGTCGGCGGCACAGACCGATTTCCTGCGCGGCCTGGCGCGCCGCACCTGGGCCTACTTCGACAACCTGGTCGGCAGCGACGACCATGGGCTGCCGCCGGACAACTACCAGGAGTACCGCGTCGCCGCCATTGCCCACCGCACCTCGCCGACCAATATGGGGCTGGCGCTGCTGGCCAACCTGTCGGCCTGGGACTTCGGCTATCTGTGCGCCGGACCGATGTTGGAACGCACCGCATCGACGCTGCGCACGATGTCGGGGCTGGAACGCTACCGCGGCCACTTCTACAACTGGTACGACACACAGACGCTGCTGCCGATGCCGCCGCTTTACGTGTCGTCGGTCGACAGCGGCAATCTGGCCGGCCATCTGCTGACGCTGCGCGCCGGCCTCGCAGCGATGGCCGATCAGCCGCTGCTGCCAGTCCGCCTGTTCGCCGGTCTTGACGACACCGCAGCGCTGCTCGCCGAAGCGCTCGACGTCGACGCTGCACGGCGTGTGACCGTGCTGCGCGGCGAACTGCGGGCGCTGTGCGGTGCGCCGCCGGATACCCTGATCGCGGTCGCCGCCGCACTGCGACGCCTGCAGGTGCTGATCGGCGAGCTGGACCTGCCGCTTGCGCCGGGCAGCGACGCCGCTGCGTCCGAGGCCGCTACGTGGGCGGCAGCGATGCGCCGCCAGTGTAGCGACGCCCTCGACGAACTTGCGTTACTGGTGCCCTGGCTGTCGATGTCGCACCAGACGGGCGGCCTGACCGATCTGTTGCCGTCACTTGGGGCGATGTCGACGCTGTCGACGCTGGCCGGCCTGGACCGTACGCTCGGTGCCGATATCGGGCGCCGGCTTGCCGCCCTCACCCAGTTGGGCGAAGACGAGTGCTCGGCGGAGCAACGGGCCTGGCTGAACACGCTGCTGCACCATCTGGACGAAGGCTGCCGCCGGGCGCGCGAACGACTGGCGCGGCTCGACGCGCTGGCCGCCCAGGCAGCCGGTCTGGCGCGCATGGATTACGACTTCCTGTACGACAGCTCGCGTCATCTGCTGACCATCGGCTACAACGTGCCGGAGCGCCGCGCCGACAGCAGCTACTACGATCTGCTGGCCTCCGAGGCGCGCCTGTGCAGCTTCGTCGCCATCGCCCAGGGACAGTTGCCGCAGGAGGGCTGGTTCGCGCTCGGGCGCCTGCTCACGGCTGCCGGCGGCGAGCCGGTGCTGCTCTCCTGGAGCGGATCGATGTTCGAGTATCTGATGCCGATGCTGGTGATGCCGTCCTTCGACGGCACGCTGCTCGACCAGACCTGCCGCGCCGCGGTGGCGCGGCAGATCGAGTACGGACGGCAGCGCGGCGTGCCCTGGGGCATCTCGGAGTCCGGCTACAACACGGTCGATGTGCACCTGAACTACCAGTACCGCGCCTTCGGTGTGCCGGGCCTGGGTCTCAAGCGCGGTCTGGCCGACGATCTGGTGGTCGCGCCCTATGCGTCGGTGCTCGCCTTGCTGGTGGCGCCGGAAGAGGCCTGCGCCAACCTGCAGCGGATGGCCGGGGAGGGCTTCGTCGGGCGCTACGGCTTCTTCGAGGCCATCGACTACACGCCCGCACGCCAGCGACGCGGCCAGACGCGCGTCGTCGTGCGGGCCTTCATGGCGCACCACCAGGGCATGAGCCTGCTTGCGCTGGCGTCGCTGCTGCTCGACCGTCCGATGCAACGGCGTTTCGCGTCCGACCGGCTGTTCCAGTCGGTCATGCTGCTGCTGCACGAACGCATCCCCAAGGCCACCGCGCTGTTCGAGCACACGGCCCAGCTGCACGCGCTGCGCTCGACGCCACTGACATCGCAGACGCCGATCCGCGTGTTCGACACGCCGGACACGCCGATACCCGAGGTGCAACTGCTGTCCAACGGCCGCTATCACGTCATGGTGACCCAGGCCGGCGGCGGCTACAGCCGCTGGAAGGATCTGGCGGTCACGCGCTGGCGCGAGGACGGCACCTGCGACGACCGCGGCAGCTTCTGCTATCTGCGCGAGCTGGATGTCGCCGACGGCACGCCGAACATGTGGTCTGCCGCGCACCAGCCGGTGCAGGGTCGCGCACTGTCCTACGAGGCGATCTTCTCCGAAGGCCGGGCGGAGTTCCGCCGACGCGATGCCAGCGCCGACGGCGAAGGCGAGTTCGAGACGCATACGGAAATCGTCGTGTCGCCCGAGGACGACATCGAACTGCGCCGCGTGCGCATCACCAACCGGACCTCGACACGCCGGCGCATCGACGTCACCAGCTATGCCGAGGTGGTGATCGCCCCGGCGGCCTCCGACGCACTGCACCCGGCGTTCAGCAATCTGTTCGTGCAGACCGAAATCCTGCGCGACCGGCCGGCCATCCTGTGCACCCGGCGGCCGCGCTCGGACGGCGAGCAGGCGCCGTGGATGCTGCACCTGATGGCGGTACATGGCGTCGATGTCGAGCAGGTGTCGTGCGAAACCGACCGCATGCGCTTCATTGGTCGTACCCGTACCTGCGCCGATGCACTGGCAATGGACACGGCCACGCTGTCGGGCACCGACGGCGCGGTGCTCGATCCGGTGGTCGCCATTCGCAGCGTGCTCACGCTCGACGCCGGTCAGTCGGTCACACTGGACATCGTGACCGGCGTGGCGGACAGCCGCGACATCGCGCTGGCGCTGGTCGACAAGTATCTCGACCGCCACCTGTCCGATCGCGTGATCGATCTGACCTGGACGCACGGTCAGGTGGTGCTGCGCCAGCTCAACGCGACCGAGGCCGACGCCCAGCTGCACGCGCGCCTCGCGGCGTCGGTGCTGTTCGCCAACCCGTCGCTGCGCGCCGACCCGGCGGTACTGATGCGCAACCGGCGCGGACAGTCGGGGCTTTGGGGCTACGCCATTTCCGGCGACCTGCCCATCGTGCTGCTGCAGATCGCCGACGCCGCCAACATCGACCTCGTGCGCCAGATGGTGCAGGCGCATGCTTACTGGCGGCTGAAGGGGCTGGCAGTCGATCTGGTGATCTGGAACGAGGACCACGCCGGCTACCGGCAGATGCTGCAGGACCAGATCACCGGCCTGATCGCCTCCGGCATCGAAGCCAGCGTGATCGACCGGCCGGGCGGCATCTTCGTCCGCCAGGCGGAACAGATTTCGGGCGAGGACAGGGTGCTGCTGCTGTCGGTCGCGCGCGTCGTCATTTCCGACAGCAGCGGCTCGCTGGCCGAGCAGATCGAACAGCGCGGCATCGCGCCGCTAAGAGTGCCCAGGCTGGTGGTCCGGCCCGTCGATGTGCCGGCGCCCGCAGTGCCGGACAGCGGCGCGGCGGCAGCGGCAGGGCGCACTCACTTCAACGGCATCGGCGGATTTGCCGCGGACGGTCGCGAGTACGTGATTTCGCTGGCGCCAGGCCAGGTCACGCCGGCGCCGTGGGCGAACGTGCTGGCCAACCCTCAGTTCGGCACCGTGGTGTCGGAATGCGGCAGCGCCTACACCTGGAGCGACAACGCGCACGAGTTCCGCCTGTCGCCCTGGCACAACGATCCGGTCAGCGACACCGGCGGCGAGGCGATCTATCTGCGCGACGAGGAGAGCGGCCGCTTCTGGTCGCCGACACCGCTGCCGGTGCGGGCAACGAGCGCCTTCACCATCCGGCACGGCTTCGGCTACAGCGTGTTCGAAACCGCGTGCGACGGCATCCAGTCGGAGCTGTGGGTGTTCGTCGCCATCGACGCCCCAGTCAAGTTTTCGTTGCTCCGCCTGCGCAATGTGTCCGGTCGCGCACGCAGCCTGTCGGCCACCGGCTATGTCGACTGGGTGCTGGGCGATCTGCGGGAGAAGTCCGCCATGCACGTCGTCACCGAAACGGTGCCGCGCAGCGGTGCGCTTTACGCGCGCAACCCCTACAGCATGGAGTTCGGCGAGCGGGTCGCCTTTTTCGACGTCGACGACACGGCGCGCACCGTGACCGCCGACCGCGCCGAGTTCATCGGTCGCAACGGCAGTCTGCGCGCGCCGGCCGCGATGCGGCGACAGCGCCTGTCGGGTCGGGTGGGGGCCGGTCTGGACCCGTGCGCGGCCATCCAGGTAAGTGTCGATCTTGAAGAGGGGCAGACACGCGAACTCGTGTTCCGCCTCGGCAGCGGGCGCGACCTCGAGGATGCCGGCCGCCTGGTGCAGCGCTTTCGTGGCGCGTCGGCGGCGCAGGCGGCGCTGGACGCCGTGCGCGCGCACTGGCAGCACACGCTCGGTACGGTACAGGTGCGCACGCCCGACCGTGCGCTCGACCTGCTGGTCAATGGATGGCTGGTCTATCAGACCCTGGCCTGCCGCGTCTGGGCGCGCAGCGGCTACTACCAGTCGGGCGGTGCTTTCGGCTTCCGCGACCAGCTGCAGGACATGATGGCACTGGTGCATGCCGAACCGCAGCGCGCGCGCGCGCACCTGCTGCTGTGCGCCAGCCGCCAGTTCGCCGAGGGCGACGTGCAGCACTGGTGGCATCCGCCCTCCGGTCGCGGCGTGCGTACCCGCTGTTCCGACGACTACCTGTGGTTGCCGCTGGCCGTATGCCGCTACGTGCAGAGCACCGGCGACGACGCGGTGCTGGACGAGGAGGTCGCCTTCATCGAAGGTCGCCCGGTACATGGCGAGGACGACGCCTATTACGATCTGCCGGCGCGTTCGGCCGATGCCGACAGCCTGTATGCGCACTGCGTGCGGGCCATCCGCCACGGGCTGAACTTCGGCACCCACGGATTGCCGCTGATGGGCTCCGGCGACTGGAACGACGGCATGAACCGCGTCGGCATCAAGGGGCGCGGCGAAAGCGTCTGGCTGGCCTTCTTCCTGTGCGAGGTGCTGCAGCAGTTCGCCGCCCTGGCACGGGAACGCGACGATGCCGCCGTCGCAGATCTATGCAAGAACGAGAGCGTGCGTCTGCGTCGCAATATCGAGAAGCACGCCTGGGACGGTGCCTGGTACCGCCGCGCCTGGTTCGACGACGGCACGCCGCTGGGTTCGGCGGCCAATGCCGAATGCAGCATCGATTCGATCTCGCAGAGCTGGTCGGTGCTGTCCGGCGGCGGCGAGGGCGACCACAGCCGTGCGCGGCTTGCCATGCAGTCGGTCGATGCCCGGCTGGTCCGCCGTGCCGACGCGCTGGTGCAGCTGCTCGACCCGCCGTTCGACACGGCCGGCCTCGATCCGGGCTACATCCGCGGCTACGTGCCGGGCGTGCGCGAGAACGGCGGCCAGTACACGCACGGCGCCATCTGGGCGGCGATGGCCTTCGCCGCGCTCGGCGACGGCGAGCGCGCCTGGGCCGTCGCCGACATGATCAATCCGGTCAATCACGCGCTGTCGGCGGACGCGGTGGCGATCTATCGCGTCGAACCCTACGTGATGGCCGCCGACGTTTACGCGGCGGACCCGCACACCGGCCGCGGTGGCTGGAGCTGGTACACCGGCTCCGCCGGCTGGATGTACCGGCTCCTGCTCGAATCACTGCTCGGTTTCACACGCACGGGCGACACGCTGCGCATCCGGCCCTGCATGCCGCCAGCGTGGCGCGACTTCGTCATCGATTACCGCTTCGGCGAAACGCTCTATCACATCGTGGTCGGTCGCTCGGCGGAGGACGGCCAACGGCGGGACAGCCTGGTCACGCTGGATGGCGCCTACTGTCGCGACGGCGCGGTGCTGCTGGTCGACGACCGGCAGCCCCACCACGTCGAGGTGAGTCTGCCGGGCTGACCCGTCCGTCGGCAGGTCGCGTCTATGTACGACACCGTACCGACCCCTCGCGCGCGAAGTCCTAATCTTTGCCTCATGCACCGGCGATTTCGCAGGTGTGTCAATCAGAGAGAGGGTATCCGATATGAACTGGGACACTGTTGAAGGCAACTGGAAGCAATTCAAGGGCACCGTCAAGGCGCGCTGGGGAAAGCTCACCGACGACGAGCTCGACGTGATTGCCGGCAAGCGCATGGAACTGTCCGGCCGCATCCAGCAGGCCTACGGCCTTACCAAGGAGCAGGCGGAACGGCAGATCGAACGCTTCGAGATTCTGCACAAGTAAGCGTCGGGCAAACCGTTCTCCGGCGGCCGTTGAGCAGGTGCCGTGAGGACGGCGGATCGGCGATGTCGCAGCGGGCGGGCGGTCCGGACAAACGGGCCACCGTCGGCGCCTGATAACAGACGGAGACTCCGATGAGCACACCTGCTATCGGCCAGACCGGTCGCAGCGACGATTCCGGTCACTACGCGAAGGGTATTCCATGCCCGCTCTGCGGGCGCGCCGCCTACCGCGTGCAACGCAATTTCATGGACCTGTTCATCAACATGTTCGTGTCCGTCCACCGCTACCGCTGCGGCTCGATGAGTTGCATCTGGGAAGGCAATGTGCGCCTCAAGCGCCTGCCCTGAAGCCTCTGCACAGCCTGATCCGGGAGCGTGCGATGGATGCCCGTGACATGGATGCCGCTCGAATCCGGGTACTGATCGTCGACGCCGATCCGCAGGACGCGGAGCGGCTGCGCAGCGCGCTGGAGGGCGGAGAGGCGCACACGATGACCGGACGCCCCTATCTGGTCGAGTGCGTGAGCGCGTTTGCCGATGCGCGCGAAAGGCTGGCCGCTGGCGGCATTGCCGTCGTGCTGCTCGACCTGGATCCGCCCGCCCTCGACGCGCTCGATGCATGCGAACAGCTGTGCGCGCTCGCCCCCGACGCACTCGTGCTGGTGCTGGCCGAGGCTGGCGGCGAGGCACGCGCCCGTGCCGCCCTGCAGCGTGGCGCTCACGACTTCCTGCTCCGGGGGAACACCGATGCGCACTGGCTGGCGCGCACGGTGGACCACGCAATGGAAAGACGCACAGCCGCGCGGGCGCTGCACTTCAGCGAGGCGCGCTTTCGCGCGATCAGCGATGCGTCTCCGCTGGGCATCCTGGTGACCGACGCACAGGGTCACTGCACCTACACCAATGCCGCCTACCGCACGATTTCCGGACTCGGTGTCGGACAGGCCGAGGGCATGCACTGGAGCCGCTTCGTCCACCCCGATGACCGCAGTCGCGTGCAGCGGGAATGGGCTGCAGCGCTGCAGGGCGCTGTCGCCTTCAGCGCGGAGATGCGTCTTCTGCACAGCGATGGCGTCGTCGTGTGGGCGCGACTGCATGCGGCATTCATGGCGGATGGCGGCCTGCCCCGAGGATGCGTCCAGACGGTCGAGGACATCACCGGCCGCAAGGCTGCCGAGGCCGTGCTGCAGCGGGCCGAGGAGGCGCTGTTCGACGAGAAGGAGCGGGCGCAGGTGACGCTCAACTCGATCGGCGACGCGGTGCTGGCCACCGATGTCGACGGCTGCGTGAGCTACATGAACCGGGTTGCCGAATCGATGACCGGCTGGACGGCGCGCGAGGCGCTGGGGCAACCGCTGACCGAGGTATTCGCCGTCATCGACGGCACCACCCGCGCCGTGGCCGCCAACCCGGCGCAGCGTGCCGTCGCCGAGGACAGGACGGTGGGTCTGGCGATGGATTGCCTGCTCATCCGGCGCGACGGCGTCGAGCTGCCGATCGAGGATTCGGCCGCTCCGATACACGACCGCCAGGGCCGGGTGACTGGCGCCGTGATCGTGTTCCACGACGTCAGCCAGTCGCGCGCAATGACCTTGCGCATGGCGCACATGGCGCAGCACGACTTCCTGACCGGGCTGCCCAACCGCGCACTGCTGACCGAGCGGCTGGCGCAGGCGATCGGCCAGGCGGCGCGCCATCACAAGCAGGTCGCGCTGCTTTTCATCGACCTCGATTTCTTCAAGCGCATCAACGATTCGCTCGGCCACGCGGTGGGTGACCAGTTGCTGCAGTGCGTGGCGGAGCGGCTGGTGGGCTGCGTGCGCACGACCGACTCGGTGTGTCGCCAGGGCGGCGACGAATTCGTCATCCTGCTGGCCGAGATCGAACAGCCGCAGGACGCCGCCGGCGTTGCCGACAAGTTGCACCAGGCGTTCATCGAACCGCAGCAGGTCGCCGGGCACGCGCTGCAGATCACGCTGAGCATCGGCATCAGCGTCTATCCGGACGACGGCAACACGGCGGACGCCATGATGCAGAACGCCGATACCGCGATGTATCACGCCAAGGCGCAGGGCCGGAACAACTGCCAGTTCTTCACCCCCGAGATGAACGCGCGTGCGGTGCATCGCCTGCTCATCGAGAGCGGTCTGCGCCGGGCGCTGGGGAACGCCGAGTTCCGGCTGCACTATCAGCCGCAGATGAATCTCGCGTCGGGCGGCATGACCGGCGCCGAGGCGCTGCTGCGCTGGCGCGATCCGGTCCACGGGCTGATCCCGCCGGCGCAGTTCATACAGATCGCGGAGGAATGCGGGCTCATCGTGCCGATCGGACAGTGGGTGATGCGCGAGGCGTGCCGGCAGATACGCGCCTGGCTGGACGCGGGTCTGCGCGTGGTGCCGGTCGCCGTCAACATTTCGGCGGTCGAGTTGTGGCGACCGGGCTTCGCTGACAGCGTTGCGCGCATCCTCGCTGAAGCCGGCGTGCCGCCGCACCTGCTGGAGCTGGAGCTGACCGAGAGCCGGCTGATGGAGGACGCCGAATCGTCGATGAGCGTACTGAAGTCGCTCAAGTGCATCGGCGTGCAGCTGGTGATCGACGACTTCGGAACCGGCTATTCCAGCCTGAGCTATCTGCGGCGCTTTCCGTTCGACACCCTGAAGATCGACCAGTCCTTCGTGCACGACCTCGACAGCGACGAGGGCGACGACGGCATCGTCGGCGCCATCATCGGCATGGCCACTCATCTGCGGCAGAAGGTGATCGCGGAGGGGGTGGAGACCGAGCAGCAGCTTGCCCTGTTGCGTATCCGGCAGTGCGAGTCGGTGCAGGGGCATCTGCTCGGCCGACCGGTGGACGCCGACACGTTCGCCGGCCTTCTTGCGCAGCGTATGCCGATGCGCTGAGGGCGCTGGGTACGCCAGCGTACCGACCTGCGGGTGGGGCGGCGCGACACTGATGTCCGAACGATGCGGCGGCAGCGCACCCCTGGGGCGCGCATCGCGCCGTGACTGCACGGCGACCGGTGTCGCCGGCGGCTTCAACAGGGAACACGATATGAACAAGCATTCCAGCCCGTACCGGGCAGGCCGGCAGGGTGTTGCCGCAGTGGCGGTGCTGATTGCGCTCGTCGGCTGTGCGTCGACACCGCCGCCCACCGCTTCACTGCAGGCGGCCGAGCGGGCCATCGCGAGCGCCGAGCAGGCACGCGTGACCGACTTTGCCGCCAACGAACTGGGCGAGGCTCGCGACAAGCTCAATGCCGCCCGTGACGCCGTGCGGCAGGAGGACATGGGGCGTGCCTATCGACTGGCCGAGCAGTCCCGAGTCGCCGCCGAACTGGCATCCGCCCGTGCCGCTCTGGCACGTGCCCGCGCGGTGAATGCGGACATGAACCGCAGCACCGACACGCTGAAGCAGGAAATGCAGCGCAACACCGGAGACCGCTGATGGACACCACCCGATACGCCGCGACCCGACTGGGGGCCGCCGTGCTGAGCACGCTTGCGCTGGCCGCCTGTTCGACACTGCCTGACTCTTCACCCGGTGCCGACGCGGCACGCAACAGGCTGGCGCAACTGCAGGCCGACCCGCAGCTGGCGCGCCGCGCCCTGGAGGCGCTCCGCGATGCCGAAGCGGCGGTGCGCGAGGCGGAACTGCCGCCGCGCGACAGCGAACAGGCCGCACATCGCGTCGTGATGGCTGAACGAAGGATAGATATCGCGCGGGCACTGGCCGAAGCGCGGCTGGCGGAAGACCAGCGCAGCCAGCTCGCCGCGCAGCGCGAAGGCGCGCGACTGGATGCCCGGACGCGTGAGGCCGACGTCGCGCGGGACGATGCCACATCGGCGCGCAGCGACGCCGAGGACGCCCGCGGCGACGCCGAACTGTCGCGCCGTCAGGCAGAGACTGCGCGCGCGGATGCGGCCAGGGCGGAACAGGCGAATGCGGACGCTCAGGCACGGATGGATGAGCTCGAAGCCCGTCCGACCGATCGCGGTCTGGTCATCACGCTGGGTGACGTGCTGTTTCGCAGCGGCGAAGCGGGGCTGATCGCAGGCGTCGCGCCGGACCTGGACAAGCTTGCGGCGTTCATGGAGGCCTATCCGGAGCGCACCGCGACGGTGGAGGGGCACACCGACAACGTGGGCCGCGGTGACGCCAATCTCGGCCTGTCGCAGCGACGGGCCGATTCGGTGAAGGCCTATCTGGTGGCCCGCGGCGTTTCGTCATCGCGCATCGTCGCCTCCGGCATGGGCGAACATGCACCGATCACCAGCAACGAGTCCGCCAGCGGGCGGCAGCAGAACCGCCGCGTCGACATCATCGTCAATACCCAAGGCGACGGTCGCCGCTGACGCAACAGCGGTGTCCGGGTGCTATGTACGGTAACGCACATAGCTTCCGGGTGATCGCTTGCTATAGTGATTTCAGATGTTTTCCGGCGTGCATGCAGCACGCTTTTTTTCGATTATCCAAAGTCGCTGGAGGGCGCTGAACGTGAACGTCGCAGACCCGAAAAGCAACCGTCTGCTTGCCGCACTGCCCGAGGCCGACTGGCTGCGATGGCAGCCCCTCCTGGAATGGGTCGATATGCCGCTGGGCGAGGTGCTGTACGAATCCGGCCGCACCCTCAGCCATGTCTACTTTCCCACCAGCGCCATCGTGTCGCTGCTGTACGTGATGGAGAACGGCGCCTCGGCCGAGATCGCCGTGGTCGGCCACGAAGGCGTGGTCGGCATTTCGCTGTTCATGGGCGGCGAGTCGACGCCCAGCCGCGCGGTCGTGCAGAGTGCCGGCAAGGGCGTGCGCATGCGCGCGCAGACGATCAAGGAAGAATTCAACCGCGCCGGCCCAATCATGCATCTGTTGCTGCGCTACACACAGGCGCTGATCACGCAGATGGCACAGACGGCGGTGTGCAACCGCCACCATACGCTGGACCAGCAGTTGTGCCGCTGGCTGCTGCTGAGCCTGGACCGCCTGCACGGCAACGAGCTGACGATGACGCAGGAGCTGATCGCCAACATGCTGGGCGTGCGCCGCGAGGGCGTGACCGAGGCGGCGCTGAAGCTGCAGAAGATCGGTCTGATCCGCTATGCGCGCGGCCACATCCACGTGCTCGACCGGGCAGGGCTGGAGGCGCGCACCTGCGAGTGCTACGCGGTGGTGAAAAAGGAATACGACAGGCTGCTGCCAGACCGCACCGCAACCTAGGGGCCATGGCGGCTCAGATCGCGCGTGAGCCGTGCTAGCTCATGCCCATCATGTGCGCAAAGCTGTGCGGCGACGCTTGCTGTACCCGCAGCAGCGCCTCGAACTCCGCAGCCGACAGCGGTTTCGCGAACAGGTAACCCTGTGCGTAGTCGCAGCCCAGCCCGTCGAGGATGTCGCGCTGCGCCACCGTTTCGACGCCTTCCGCCACCACCTTGATGCCCAGCTTGTGCGCCAGCAGCACGATGGCCTCAGGCAGAGCGGTGCCGGATGGATCCACGGTCATGTTGCGCACGAAGGACTGGTCGATCTTCAGGTAGTCCATGTCGAACTTGCTCAGGTATGACAGCGCCGAATAGCCGGTGCCGAAGTCGTCGATCGAAATCTGCATGCCCGCCTCGCGGAACTTCTGCAGCTGTCGCGACACGCTGCTGCTGGCGTCGAGCAGCAGGCTCTCGGTGATTTCGATCACCACGCTGTCGCCCGGCAGGCCGAGCGCCTCGATGTGGGCCACCCAGTTGGCGTGACCCTCGCTGCGTGCGAACTGGGCCGGCGACATGTTTACGCCCATCTGCAGTTCCGGCGCGTAGTGCGCACGCCAGTGCAGCAGCTGGCGGGTCGCGTCGCGGAACACACGGTCGCCGATCGGCACGATGAGGCCGGTTTCCTCGGCCAGCGGGATGAAATCGGCCGGGCTGATCAGGCCGCGCTCCGGATGCATCCAGCGCAACAGCGCCTCGGCCTTGTGGATGCGCCCGCTGCTCAGGCTGATGATGGGCTGGTAGTGCAGCACGAACTGGTCGTTGTCGACCGCGGTGCGCAGATCCTGCACCAGTTGCTGGCGCCTGAGCGCCGCCTCCTGCATCGAACTGACGAAGTAGTTGAAGCGGTCGCGCCCGGCATCCTTGGCGCCGTACATCGCCTGATCGGCGTTGCGGATCAGGCTGTCGGCGTCGCTGCCGTCCTGCGGGTAAACGGTGATGCCGATGCTGGCTGACAGATGGGCGTGGGCGTGGCCAAGTTCAAACGGCGCCTGAAGCACTCGCAACACCTCTGCGGCGATGCGTTCGGTCCCGGCGGGTTCGTCCTGTTCCGACAGGATGACCGTAAACTCGTCGCCGCCCAGCCGCGCCACCGTGTCGGACTCGCGGACGCAGCTGCTGATGCGGCGCGCCGCCTCGATCAGCACCAGATCGCCGGTCTGGTGTCCGAAGGCGTCGTTCACGTCCTTGAAGCGATCGAGGTCGATGAACATCAGCACCATCGGGCGGCCGCTGCGGTTCGACTTGCGCAGTTCCTGTTCCAGCCGGTCGCGGAACATGCGGCGGTTCGGCAGCTGGGTCAGCACGTCGTAGTTCGCCTGCGTCCAGATCAGTTCCTCGGTGCGCTTCTGTTCCGTGATGTCGCGGATGAAGGCGCTGAATTCGTAGGTGCCACGATGCATGTTCGCGGAAATGGTCAGTTCGATCGGCAGATCGTGTCCATGACGATGACGGCCGCTGATCTTGATCCGCTTGTTCAGCACCGGGCCGACGCCAGACGTGATGAAGTGCTTCAGGCCGCGCACGTGGGCGTCGCGATGTTCCGGGGGAATGATCACGTCGTGCATAGGCCGGCCCATCACGTCCGCGCGCGACCAGCCGAATATCCGCTCAGCCTGCAGATTCCAGCCGGTGATCAGGCCGTCGGCGTTCATCTGCACGACGGCGTCGAGAGCCGACTCGATGATGGCGCGCATGCGCGCATCGTCCTCTTCACGCGCCGCCATCAGGCCGGTCAGCCCGTCCGCCATCTCGTTGAAGCTGGCGGCGACCTGCGCCAGTTCGTCCTGACTGTCGGTGCGGATGCGCACCTTCAGATCACCGCCGGCCAGCGCGTGCGCCGACGCGGCGAGGCCGGCCACCGTGCGGGTGATCGCGAAATAGCCGCCGATGGCGCAGTAGGCGGCTCCGCCGAGCAGCAGCAGGGCGACACCGAGGGTAGTTTTGAGCGCATGGTCGAGCCGGTCGATGCGCTGGCGGATCAGCGCCTCGGCCGTCGGCAGCAGCGACTGTTCGATCTGCGCATAGATGCGGTCGATGGCCGCCGTCGTGCCGTCGAAGAACAGCTGCGGAGACAGCAGGGTGTGTGCGGACGACGCCAGCAACTGCGTCTCGACCTGACGCACGATGCTGCCCAGCGAGTCGGCAATGTCCGCGGCCGACCTCGACACCGCTTCCTGCAACGAGGGGTTGTAGCGGCCGGTCTTTTCGATGTTGTAACTGGCGCTCTTGCGCGCCGCATCGAGTTCGGCGACCAGCGCCGACATCTCGATCACCTGTTGCGTCGTCGCCGATCCGGCCGAAAGGATGACTGTGCCGAAGGCACGCACCCTGCCGAGTCGTTCTATCGTCGCCGGCAGCTTGCTCACGCTGCTGTCGATCAGATAGTAGGACGCCGGTTCCGGGTCCAGCGTGAGCAGGTAGCGGTCAGCAACGTCGGCTTCGAAGTTGAGCATCTGCTCGATCAGCCGCGTGTGCACCTCGAAGCTGATTTCCGGAGACCAGCCCGGTCCCTGCATGCGCAGGCGTTCCCAGTCGGTGCGCATCTCGAAGAAGTCGCGGCTGGTGGTCAGATCGCGCGGGAGTACCTGCACCAGCGCTTCGAAGGCGGCGGTCACCTCTGCTTCGCGCGCTTCGCGCTCGGGTCGCATCGTGGCGACGCCGCCCAGTTCGCCGGCAACCAGGCCGCGATGCTTCTGCAGCGACTGCACGACCTGCGTCAGCGTGCGGATGCGCGCGATGCCTTCAAGCTCGTACCGGGCCGCGCGGATGTCCGCGCTCAGACTGGTGTAGAGGTTGTAGACGACGACCGCGAAGGCGAACAGCACCATGGAGCCCAGCACCGCGAACTTGCGGGGGTAGTCCAGCCGGTTCATCAGTCGGATGGCGGGACTGAACAGTGTGCGGATGCCGCTTGCCATTTATCTCTGATGCCTGCCTTGCTGCGTACTTGGAGTCGGATTTGCCGACGGGTGCAGGCGACGCCGTCCGCGGGGTGCCCGAGGTGATCAGGTCTTGAAGGCCTGCACCGCGGCTTGCAGCGTCTGTGCCGCGCTGGCCACTTCATTGCCCTGCCGGGCGGTTTCCTGCGCACCGTGCGCGCTCTCTTCCGACAGCGCGAACAGGACGTCGTTGTTGCGCACGATCTCGCTCACCACAGCGTTCTGCACGCTGAGGCTGCTGCTGATCGTGGTCGACTTGCCCGACAGTTCGAGCAGGCGCTGCAGGATGTCGTCGAACTCGCTGACCGCAGCCGCCGTGTTCTGCGTGGCGCCATTCACTTCCTCGCTCGAACTGCGGACCAGCGCGATCGTCTGTTCGGCGTCGTCGCGGATGCGCACCACCAGTTGGCTGATGTCGTTTGCCGAGGCCTGGCTGCGCTGCGCGAGCTTGCGCACCTCGTCGGCCACCACCGCAAAGCCGCGGCCCTGTTCGCCGGCGCGTGCAGCCTCGATGGCGGCGTTCAGCGCCAGCAGGTTTGTCTGATCGGACAGTTCCTTGATCAGTTCGTTGATGCGGTTGATCGCACGCGAGTCCTCGACCAACTGCTCGATCACGGCGAGCGAGCTGGCCATCTTGTCGGAGGCGGCATGGACGCTGGTCAGCGATGCCTGCAGCGTCGTCTTGCCCGCCTGCGATGCTTCGCCGGCGCTGCGCGCCAGTTCGCTCGCCTCGTGCGACAGCGACTCGACCTCGCGAATGTTGCCGCTCATCTGTTCGATCGCGCTGCCGACGGCGCGGATCGAATCGAGCTGGCGGGTACCGTTCTCGCGCGCCGCACCGGAGAAGGTGGACAGGTCCACCGCGGCACTGGTCAGCGTGCCCGACAGCCCTTGCACGCGCTCGACCAGCTGCTTCACCGCCTTGCGGGCCGCGTTGTACTCGTAGCACAGCCAGGCGAAATCGTCCTTGCCGTCGAGGCTCAGCTTGCAGTCCAGGTGGCCCTTGGCCAGCGCATTGAGGCCGCCGACGATCACTTCCGCGCGCAGGCCGTAGAAGCGGCCGATCAGCGCACCGGTCACCGCGCCGCCGATCAGCAGCACCAGCGAAGCACCGATCTGCAGCGGCCAGTTCTCCCAGCCGGAGGCGACGTTCAGCACGACGCAGCAGACCAGTGCCGACGAGGCACCGAACAGAGCAAAGGCCTTGCGCACACTCAGATTTTTCAACATGGCTCCTCCGGCGGGCGTATGTGTTGTGTGTTGCCCGGGCGCCGCGGCTACCCGTCCTGCAGGGTAACGGGTGCATTTCCCGGTTTCTTGAGCCAGCACGGCCGCGTTGCGGGACGAAAAAAAATCCGCGGGCGGCGGGCGCCGCGCGCGGACAACCGGGATCGCACCGGAGGAGTGTCAGTCGTTGCTGCTGCCCATGAAGCCGAACAGCTGGAGCAGCGAGGTAAAGAGGTTGAAGATGGACACGAACAGGCCGGTGGTGGCCATCACGTAGTTCGTCTCACCTCCGCGCACGATGCGCTGCGTTTCGAAGGCGATCATGCCGGCCATCAGCAGCACCACGGCCGCGGACACGGTCAGCGACAGGGCAGGGATCTGGAAGAACATGGCACCCAGACCGGCCAGGATCGCCACCACCATGCCGATGAACAGGAAGCTGCCCATGCCCGACAGATCGCGCTTCGTCACCGTCGCCCAGCCGGACATCGCGAGGAAGACGCCAGCGGTGGCGCCGAGCGCCAGCGTGATGGTCTGGCTGCCGCCTGGCAGGCTCATCACCGCGTTCAGCAGCGGGCCGATGGTGTAGCCCATGAAGCCGGTCAGCGCGAAGGTAAGCAGAACCCCTGCGCCGCTGTCGCGGAACTTGTTGACTGCGAACAGCAGGCCGAAATAGCCGGCCAGCGTCAGCAGAATGCCCGGTGCCGGCCAGCGCGCCGCCATGGCAACGTAGGCGACGAGGGCGCTGAACGCCAGGTTCAGGCCAAGCAGCATGTAGGTATTGCGCAGGACCTTGCGACCGGCGCCGTCGATGACGACCGCGTCGGCGACCTCGGCGCGCAGGCCGAGCGGGGTGGTACGGGGATATCGATGTTCCATGTCTGTATTACTCCATTCGTTGAAAGCGTTGAGACGGATGCGCCCGATCGTGCGGGCTCATTCGGTCTGGAAATTCAGTGTCCGGGCGGATGAGTGCTGCCGCGCGCGGCGCACCGTGCGCAGCAGGCGCTGCGCGGCGCGGGCGAGGGCGGCGTCGAGCGCACCGCGCCAGTCGCGCGACCGGGCGCTGACCACCACCGGTTCGCTGCCGATCATCTGCAGTTCGACGCGCACCTCCTTGTCGACGCCACCACGCGGACCATTGGTGTCGTCGAGCCTCACCTTCGCTCTCGGCACGCGCCAGGCGAGTCGCCGCAGCACGAAGCGCAGCCGGTTCTCGGCCACGCTGCGCAGGGCACTGACTTCCGGATTCCGTGATTCGACGATGACTTCCATGGCGGACCTCCTGTGTGGGATGGAAGCGCCACCTTACGCGCGTATGTGTTTCCTAAAAATGGATGTTTGTAGTAGCTTTACTTCGTAAATTAAGAAGTTAAAGGCAGCCATGCTCAACTACCGCCACCTCTATTACTTCTGGGTCGCCACCAAGGAGGGCGGCATCGCCCGTGCGGCCGAGCGGCTGGACATGGCGGTGCAGACGGTGAGCACACAGATCCGCGAACTGGAGCGCGCGCTCGGTCACGCGCTGTTCAAACCGTCCGGCCGCACGGTCGAACTGACCCCGGCCGGCAGCGCGGCGCTGCGTCTGGCGGAACAGATATTCCAGCTCGGCGAGCAACTGCCACTGGCGGTGCGCGAAGCGGCCCAGGCGCAGGGCGTGCGGCTGTCGGTGGGCATTTCCGACGGCCTGCCGAAACCAGCTGCGCGCCACCTGCTGGCGCCGGCCACCGACACCCCGGGTCTGCACCTGATCTGCGTCGAGGGCAATTTCGACGAATTGCTCGCCGATCTGGCCCTGCACAGGCTCGACGTGGTTCTGGCCGACCGACCGGCGCCGGTCAATCCGAATCTGCGGGTCTACAGTCACGCGGTCGGCGACGCGGCGCTGGCCTGGTACGCGCCGGCCGCGCTCGCGGCACAGGCCGGAGAAGGCTTTCCGGCCTGCCTCGACCGTATGCCGCTGCTGCTGCCGACACGTCACTCGGCAGTGCGCGCGCGCATCGACGACTGGTTCGAACGCAAGGGGCTGCATCCGCATGTCGCCGGCGAATTCGAGGACAGCGCGCTGCTCGCCACCTTCGGCGAAAGCGGCCTCGGGGCCTTTCCGGCGACCGAGTGGTCACACGAGGAATTCACCCACCACCGCCAGTTGCAGCTGCTCGGCCGCTGTACCGAAGTGGTCGAACACTTCTATGCGATTTCAGCCGAGCGACGTGTGCAGCACCCGCTGGTGCAGAAGCTGCTCGCCGGCCACTGACCGCCCGGCGCGCCGGCTCAGTGCGTCGTCACGGCGACCCGTTCGGGCGCGGTGACGCCGACGATCCAGCCCTCGACCGGATCGATGTGCAGCGGCAGGCCGTAGCCGGCGTCGCGTCGCATCCACGCCCACGCGGCTTGCACCAGACAGAGCACGCAATCCAGCGTGTCGCCGGTACCGTCGGTGGTCATCGCTTCGAGCAATGGCGCATCGTCACAGCAGAGCGACACGCCCAGCGAATGTTGTCCACGCAGCAGCGCTTCGGTCAGCAGCATCCGGTTGGCCAGACGCTCGCGCGTCTGGCCGGCGGCGTTTTCGCTTTTGTACGAGCCGGCGACGATGCTGCGCGCCAGCCAGCCCGGATAGGCTTCCAGTGCGATGCGACGGGCGTCGCCACCGTGCATGCCGGGAATGTGAACACCGGCGTCGAGCAGCCGGCGCGCGCCCTCCTGGAACATCCATCCGACCGGTGGATTGACGAACTTGAGGGGGCTGTGCGATGCGGCAGGACGGTCGGTCACGCGGTGCGGATACTTCTGGCCTGCCGGGCGCTGCGCACGCTCGGCGTCGGCCAGGTTCTTGAATTCGCTGCGCGAAAGCGCCGCGACGGCCCGCACCATGCCGGCCCAGTCGGTCGGCCAGCCTTGCTCGAGCACCGATTCCCGTGGCAGGCCGAAAGGAAAGTCGAAAGCCCCGAGCCAGGGGCCCGGCCGGTTCAGGAACGCCTCGAATCCGTCCCAGGACGGAAAGCGCTCGATGCCCTCGAGGACCAGTCCGCGCTCCGCCACCACCGTGCCGCGGGCGACGGTGATCGGCTTGCGGGCCGAGGGCGACGACGTGAAATCGATGCCGTACAGCGTGCTCATGGGCGCAGCATACGCCCGAAGGGTGAGATTCTGACTATCGACGGTCAGCGCCCATGCTGCGCCGCAGCGCGATCACCCCCAGGCCCGCGGCCAGCAGCAAGGCGGCTGACGGCTCCGGCACGGTGCTCGCGATCGACAGTGGAGGTACGCCAGCGCCGCTCGAACTCGGGCCGATGGCGACCGAAGCGTCGCCGTCTCGCCCCAGCTGGACGGAACCGCCCTGAGTAAAAGGCCGAGAGCCGGGCAGGCGGCCGCCGCCGGACAGCGTCAGCGTTGCGCCACCCGCTCCATTGACAGGAAGGGTGGGCAGTGGACCGTTTCCGGTCAAGGACGACGGGTGGGTAGGTGACACGGGTCGCGGCGTCGCGGCGATGCTACCGAGAGCGCCGCCTGTCCGCAGTGTCGAATCGGAGTCAATGTCGATATGCGGCGCGACGAGCACGAGTTCGGGGGCTTCCAGGCTGGAGCGCAGCAGCGTCAGGCTGCCGGATGCTTCGAGCATGAGTTTGATAGGGTCCGTGACCACGGCGTCGCTGAGGGAGAAGTTGCCGGCGCACGACAGGTGACCGTAGGTGTCGGACGAGATGCTCAGCTCGCCGCTGCAGGACACGTTTCCGGCAATGAACATGGCGTGTGCAGCCGGACAGAGCAGAACGGCACCGGTCAGCAAGGCAGCGGTAATCGGCGTGCGCATCGGATGAGTTCCTCGGGACGTCTGTCGGCAGGCGACGGTGTGTGTGCCGTCATCTTTACGCATATGTCCTGTCGCCCGCCATCATCCGAGGGGTCGATCGCGCCGATTGGGTGACGTGCTTTCTTTTCTTGTGCTGCCGTTGAGCCACGCAGCCCGACGGGCCTGCGTGGCATCGAGTGCTGCCGATCAGGCGCGGCGGCGGGCGGCGAGGCCGATCATGCCCAGGCCGGCCAGCAGCATGGCGTAGGTTTCGGGCTCCGGCACGGCCGCGGCGAAGGCGGTGACGCCCGGGCTGGCCACGGCACCGCTGAGCGACACGTAGGAACCTTCGACGTCGCCGACCGACGACAGCACCCACTGCGTTGCGTCGTTCGCGCCGAGCGCGGCTTCAGATGAGGCGCGGCCGCTGACGCCCTGGGTGCGCGGGCCACCGGCGGCGCTGTTGTCACCGTAGGTCAGGCGGTCGACCAGCGAACCCGAGGCGTCGAACAGATTCAGTTCGTCGGCGCGGCCGATGTTGTTGGTGTAGCCGCCCAGCACCTTGACGCTGGCGCCGAGGTTCCAGTCGAGACGGAAGGTGTCGGCTTCGATTTCGGTGATGACCACCGATTCGCCAGCACCGACCAGACCGAAGCCACTGAGGTCAAACACCCCGGGCAGACGGCTGTCGTCGTCATAGCTCCAGCCGGTGAAGTCGATGGCGCTGCTGCCCAGGTTGGTGAATTCGATGAATTCGCCGCTGCCGCCCGAGTACATCCACTCGGTGATGCGGACTTCGGCGTGAGCCATTTGCGGTGCAAGGCCGGCAGCGATCAGCAGTGCGATGAGCTTGTTCATGTTGTGTTCTCCGTGGCGGGGTGTGAGGGGGATCAGAAGGACATGCGACGACGCGCGGTGGCACCGATCAGGCTGAGGCCCGCCAGCAGCAGCGCGGCCATCCCGGGTTCCGGCACCGGCGGGGTGGGCGCCAGCACATACAGACGCGGCGTTTCGCCGACGATGTAGATGACGCCATTGCCGTCGATGGTGACGCCTTCGGCATCGCCGGCGATGGCCGAGAAGTCGAAGCTGCTGAGGATCTGACCGCTGCGGCTCACTTCCATCAGGCGCGGCGTTTCCTGGCTGAACACCAGCAGGTTGCCCTGGTCGGTCGTGCCACGCAGTGACTGCACCGTGCTCAGCACCTGCACGCCGGACAGGTCCAGCGTGCCGAAGATCTGGGCGAACGGGTTGGCTGGCGGCACCAGTTCGGTCACTGTCGCGCCGCCGCTGGCGAAGTCGAGGGCCGCGTCATAGAGGGCCTGCGGCACTTTCTCCTTCACCAGCACGAAGCGGCCGCTCAGCGGATCGTAGGAAATGTCTTCCAGACCGATGTTGCCGACGGTGGGACCGACCGACACGGAAGGCAGGTTATTGCGGCCGATCGCGCCGCCGGCCTGGTAGCTGAACAGGTAGACGTCCTGCAGACGTTCCTCGACGATGGCGAACTGGCCGTTGCCCACATAGGTGAGGCCTTCGGTGTCGTCGAAGCCGAACAGGTTCATCGAACCGATCAGCTGGCCCTGCTTGTTCACCTCGACCACGTAGTCGCCTTCGTCGCCGACCACGAACAACGTGTCGCTGTCCCAGTTCCAGGTGACGGCTGAGGCTTCGGACGCGCGTGCAGCAGGCAGATCGTAGGTGGCGACCAGGCTGTAGTTCGCCAGATCCAGGCTCGTGATCTGTGCCTGCGCCGGCGCGACGAAGGCGAGGGCCAGTGCGGCTGCGCCCAGTGTGAATTTCATGTTGCGGCTCCGTGAAGGTGTTTTCAGCCGCAACCTTGCGTGGCGAGCATTGCGCGCGCATGACGAGCGATAGTCCGTCCGGACTACGCACACCGAAGGCTGCCGAACGGGGTGTCGTCCTCCGGGAGGTGCCGGCCGCGCGGTGGAACCGGCCCGGCTCGTCGGCGAGCGATGGTATCTTTGGGCCATGAGTGCACCGCCCGACGACACCTTCCTGCGCGAGCACAGCGCATTGCTGGCCGACAGCTTTCACCGCGTGACCGGACAACTGCTGCCGTCCGATCCGCACACGCTGTATCACGCGCCGTTCGCGCTGGTGTCGCACGGCACGGAGACCGATCCGGTGTTCAACTACGCCAATGCGTTCGCGCAGCAACTGTTCGGCTACGACTGGGCCACCTTCGTCACGCTGCCGTCGCGTCTGTCGGCGCGCGCGCCTGAGCGCGACGAACGTGCGCGTCTGCTCGATCTGGTGACACGACAGGGCTATATCGCCGACTACTGCGGCATCCGCGTGCGCAGCGACGGCACGCTGTTCCGCATCAGTCGTGCGACGGTGTGGAACGTGATCGACGCCGACGGCGTGCTGCGCGGTCAGGCGGCGATGTTTTCCGATATTGAGGAATTGCAATGAGCAGCACGCACCCGCTGATCGAGGCGCTGGACGCGCGTGTCGAGCGCTGGACCCAGACCCGGCGCGACCTGCACGCCCATCCGGAACTGGCCTTCGAGGAAAATCGCACCGCCGACGTGGTCGCCCGCACCTTGCGCGCGGCCGGCATCGAAGTGCATGAAGGCATCGGTCGTACCGGGGTGGTCGGTGTGCTGCGCAACGGCTCGGGCCGCGGCGCAATCGGCCTGCGCGCCGACATGGACGCGCTGCCGATGACCGAGCAGAACACCTTCGCTCATCGCTCGACGCATCCGGGGCGCATGCACGGCTGTGGCCACGACGGGCATACCGCGATGCTGCTGGCGGCGGCGGAGTATCTGGCCGAGACGCGCGGATTCGACGGCACCGTGTACTTCATCTTCCAGCCGGCGGAGGAGGGCATGGGCGGCGCGCCGGCGATGATTGCCGACGGGCTGTTCGAGCGCTTCCCGATGCAGGCGGTGTTCGGCCTGCACAACTGGCCCGGCCTGCCGGTCGGCCAGATGGCCGTACATACCGGGCCGGCGATGGCCTGCAGCGATTCGATCGACATCACGATAGACGGGCGCGGCGCACACGCGGCGATGCCGCATCTGGGCGCCGACCCGGTGCTCGCCGGCGCGGCCATCGTGCAGTCGCTGCAGTCCATCGTGTCGCGCAATGTGCCGCCGGTCGAATGCGGCGTGGTCAGCATCACCCAGTTCAATGCCGGCGAGGCCTACAACGTGATCCCGCAGTCGGCGACGCTGCGCGGCACGGCGCGCGCCTTCACGCCGGAAGTGCGTGACCAGCTGGAAGCCGGCATCGCGCGCGTGGTGCAGGGCGTGGCGTCGGCGCACGGCGTCACCGCCTCGGCGACCTACCGTCGGGGTTACCCGCCGACCCTCAACAGCGAAAGCGAGGCCGCCTTCTGCGCGACGGTCGCGCGGGAAGTGTTCGGCGACGGCAGTGTGCATACGAACTACCCGCCCAGCATGGGTGCCGAGGACTTCGCCTACATGCTGCAGGAGAAGCCCGGCTGCTACGTCTGGCTGGGCAACGGTGGTGGACCGGACGCGGGCTCCGACCCGGCGCACGCCGAAGGCGGCGGCTGCATGCTGCACAACCCGCGTTACGACTTCAACGACGGCATCATTCCGCTGGGCGTCGCCTACTGGACGCGGCTGGTCGAGCGCTGGCTGGAAGGCTGACGCCGGGAACCCCGTGGGAGCGGTCCTCTGACCGCGACTGCGCGATCGTTGGCCGCCGGCTTCGATTCGGGCGGCAATCGCGAGCAAGCTCGCTCCCACAAGAACCCGCTCCGATGACGGGCGGGAGCAGCTCTTGTGGGAGCGACCTCTGGTCGCGATACGGCAGGCGCAGGCCGCCGGCCTCGATTCAGGTTGCAGTCGCGAGCAAGCTCGCTCCTGTGAAACGCTGGCTCCACCTGCCGATCACGCACTGCGCAAACCAAGCCAGCGCGCAACCAGGATGGCGCTGACCGGCATCAGCACGGCAATGCCAACCACGGTCAGCAGCAAGGGCGTCAGGTCGCTGTAGTTGGCGGCGGTCATCACGGCGCCCGTGGCCGGGTCCTTCACTTCGCGCGACAGCACGTAGATCTGGTTCAGATATTTGGTGCCGAGCTGGCTGGCCGACAGCGCCAGATTGGTGAAGGAGGCCATCACCGCGAAGAAGGTCGCTTTCAGATGGGCCGGCGCCGAATTGGCGATCCAGGCCAGCATCGGAATCATCGAAATCTGCCCCAGCGGCGATTCCAGCGCCGTATCGATCACCGCGATGAAGCGTGCGTCGACCACGCCGCCGGTCATGCGGGCCGTCCATTCGTGCAGGCCCAGACTCATGCCCAGCGTCGGCATCGACAGGATGAAACCTGCCGCGGTAAGCCAGCCGACCACATAGGTGATCGAGCGCTCGGCCATGAAGCGGCGGAACATGAACATGCCGATCAGCGTCAGCGTCGAGCCGATCAGCGACAGCACCGAAAAGAAGGCCTGATCGAAGCCGAGCACGTCTATGGTCCACCACGACACGCCGGGGCCGGTGCCGGGCGTGGCGCGGAACATGAAGATGACCAGCGCGGTGCCGATCAGCGTATTGCGCGCACTGGCGTCAAGCTCGCGGGTGAGCCGGGTCATCAGGAAGGCGATGATGGTGAAGGAACCGACGAAGATGATTTCCTGGTTCCACTTGAGGTCGGACAGACCCATGCCCAGCGTGAACACGACGAACACCAGACTGCCGCCGAGGATCCACCAGTTCGGATCGGTGTGGCTGTCGGGGTCGCGCAGCAGCGCGGCGGCCTCGGCGCGCGACAAGCCGCGCGCCATGTGGGCCGCGATGGCGCCGCGCTTGAGCCAGGCGGCGAAGGCCACGCCGGCGACGGAAATGGCGGGAATGGTCAGTGCCATCAGGTAGACGTCGCGGTAGATCAGTACCTTCTGCGCCTCCGGCAGCTTCTCGGTGCCGGCGAACACGTAAAGATTGATCAGCGCCACCAGCACGCTGCCGCCGATGATGGCCACACGGCCCAGCGTCTGCATCGTGGTGTGCATCAGCTTCAGTCTGGCCGGCGGCACCGGCGCGCCGTTCTCGTCGATGTGCGGTACGGCTTCCACCGTCATCGCATCGGCCACCGCGTCCTGCAGCACGTAGCCGATCGGACTCAGCAGCGCGCTGATGACGAACCAGGTATTGACCGGCAGCACCGCCGCCATCGCCTCGCGCTCGGCGATCAGCCCGGCCATGATGAGCAGGCTGGCGGCGATCAGGCCGGCGCCGAGATAGATGAGCAGGCTCTTGAAGCGCCACAGCAGATCAACCAGATGACCCATCGGCATCTTCAGCGCCCACGGAATGCCGACCCAGAAGCCCAGCATGGCCAGGAATTCGGCCGACAGCCCCAGGTAGTCCTTGACGAAGAAGGTGCCGACGATGCCGGTCAGGCCCTGGATGCCGGCTGCCATATAGACCATCAGTGGCGGCAGGTAGGAGAGGCGCATCTCGCGCCCGAGGGACAGGATGTTCAGATCGATCCAGCGCAGCAGTCGGGATGTCATGGTCTGTTCTTGTTGTGGCGATCGCGCCTGTGACCGGCAAGGATAGGGGGAATTCCGTGTGCCGTGGCGAAAGCGCCAGCGGAAAGCCGGTATGCTTGCGCGCTGACTGCCCACCTACGCCAGGAGCCCATAAGTGCGTCTTTTCGGCCGCGACGACGACCGCGCAGCGCTGCAGCCGCTGCGCCAGATCAAGCTCTTCGCGTCGCTGACCGCACGCGAACTGAAGGTGGTGCAGGCCCTGCGGCACGAACGCCATTATCTGGCCGGCGAAATCGTGTTCGATGAGGGCGACGAAGGACAGGCGATCTATGCCGTGGTCGAGGGCGAGGTCGAAATCCTGCGTGCCGACGGCAGCCGCCAGCAGCGGCTGGCGCTGCTCGGCAGCGGCGAGGTGTTCGGTGAACTGGCGCTGCTCGATCAGGCGCCGCGGGCGGCACAGGCGAGGGCGCATAGCGACTGCCGGCTGGTGGTGTTCTTCCGCGCCGATTTCATGAGCTTGCTGGAAACCCATCCCAAGATCGCTTCCAAGATCGCGCTGGCGCTGGCCCGGCATCTCGGCGGCCGGCTGCGTCAGGCCAATGCCGGCGCCCGCCAGGAAGGCCATCTGTGAGGCGGCTGCAGCCCTCGGGCGCCGGACCCGTGGCGTGGTGCGGCATCCTGCTGGCCACCACGCTGGCGCTCTATCTTTTCCAGCATGTGCTGTGGCTGGTGCTGCCCTTCCTGTTCGGGCTGATCGCCTACTACTTCCTCTACCCGCCGATGCAGCGGCTGATGTTCGCCGGCTTTTCGCAGGCGGCGGCGGCCAATATCACGGTCGGCGTGTTTGCGCTGCTGCTGGTCGTCTGCTTCGTGCTCGTGCTGCCCTGGTTCGCCGCGCACGCGGTCAGTGTGCAGGACACCGGCCAGCGCTACCTGCAGGGTGGACTGGCCCTGCTCGACGACACGCTGCGAGCGCTCGAAGCCCGTTCGCGCTTCATGCGCGACGCGCACGTGGCCGATGCGGTGTCCTCGCACATCGCCGCGGCGGGAGAGGGCTTCGCACAGGAGCGTCTGCCGGCGCTGATGCTGGGCATCGCCGCCTGGCTACCGTCCTTCCTGCTGGCGCCCTTCCTCGCCTACTTCTTCCTGCGCGACGGCCGGCGCTTCCAGCGTTTCCTCGCACGTGCGGTGCCGAACGCCTTCTTCGAGCGCACGCTGCACCTGCTGTATGAGGTCGACCGCACCACGCGTGCCTACTTCCAGGGTCTGATCAAGCTCACCGTGCTCGACGCCGCCTGTCTGGCCGCCGGCCTGTGGCTGATCGGGCTGTCGTCGCCGCTGATGCTGGGGCTGATCACCGCAGTGCTGGCCTGGGTGCCTTATGTCGGCTCGATACTTGGCTGCGCGGTAGTGGTGATGGTGGCGGCGACCGATTTTCCGGGCTCGCCGTCGGTCGCCTATGCGGCGGTCGGTCTGTTCGTCTGCGTCCGTCTGCTCGACGATTTCGTGTTCATGCCGCTGACCATAGGCCGCAGCCTGAAGATGCATCCGCTGGTGACGGTACTGATGATTTTCGTCGGCGGCGCGGTGGCCGGCGTCGCCGGTCTGCTGCTGGTGCTGCCGGTGCTGGGCGTCGTGATGGTGATCGGCGAAACGGTGAGCATCGTTGCGTCCGATCCCCGACTGCACGCCCGGCACGCCCACGCGCGCCGGTTGCGCCTGCAGTCGGTCACGCGCGACCTGGGCTGACGATCTCAGCCCTCGCGATTGCGCATGTGGTCGGCGAGGTCCTCGATTGCACTCAGCAACTGGGCGTTGGCTTCGTCCGGCGGCAGCACTTCGTCCATCGCCATGCGCATGCACATGAGCCACTGGTCGCGCTCGGCTTCGCCGATCGTGAAGGGCAGGTGACGGGCGCGCAGGCGCGGATGGCCGTAGGCCTGTACGAACAGCTGCGGACCGCCGAGCCAGCCCGACAGGTACATGAACAGTTTCTGGTTGGAGCCCGACAGGTCGGCCGGATGCAGCTTGCGGATGCCGTAGGCTTCCGGCAGCGTGTCCATCAGTTCGTAGAAGCGGTCGACGAGACGACGGATGGTCGGCTCGCCGCCGATGTGTTCGTAGAAGGTGGTGGCAGTCTGGGTCATGGCGTGGCGTTTCTGCGTCGAGGCGTGATTTTATCGCGTTGCGGGACAGCTACATCGCGTGGACGGCGGTCGTTTTTCGCAGGGACGTCATCGCTGCCGGCATAGAATCGCGGCGCTGCGCGTCGCTTACCTGAACCGAGCCGAACCGAGGATTGCCATGAAGACCCTGCTTTTCTACGACAACGTGGTCGTGCTGAACCGCGACACCCACCGCGACCTGCGCCTGAAGCCCCAGGACAACCTGAAGTTCGCGGCGGAAACCAATTGCGTGCCGCTGGCCCTGGTCGAGTTCGGCGACGTCGCCCGCGAATACCCCATCGTGTTCGCCCGCCTGCCCGGCGGTCTGGTGCCGGTGGCGCTGCTTGGCCTGCGCGATGCCGAAAACCTCTACGTCACGCCGGAGGGCAAATGGGATGCTCGCTACGTACCCGCTTTCGTCCGCCGCTATCCCTTCGTCGCGGTGCAGGACAACAACGCGCCGGACAAGCTGCTCGTTTGCATGGATGACAAGTTCCCCGGCTTCAATACGGAAGAAGGCGAACGCCTGTTCGACGAGAACGGCGCCGAAACCGAATTCCTGAAGAATGCGCTCGCCTTCGTGCAGGGCTATCAGAACGAAGCGCAGCGTACCGCCGAGTTCTGCCGCGAGGTCGAGCAGCTCGGTCTGCTCAACGAGATGAGCGCGATGGCCGAGCTCAACGACGGTCGCAAGTTCCGCCTCGATGGCCTGTGGGTGATCGACGAAGCCAAGCTGCAGGCGCTGTCGGCTGCAGCAGCCGTCGATCTGTTCCGTCGCGGCTGGATGGGTCTGGTCTATGCGCAACTGCTGTCGCTCGGCCACCTGCGCATCCTGCTCGACCGCACCGCAGCGCGCGGGGCGGCCGACGCGCCGGCGACCGCCGAGGCGGCAGAAGCGACGAAGCACTAGCTTTTCGCGCTTGCCGCGTTTGCCGTCACCGGCAGGGTCAGGCGGGCGATCAGCCCGCCGCCCTCGCGCTGCAGCAGGTCGAAGCGCCCGCCGTGCGCGCGCATCGTGCGCTCAACGATGGCCAGCCCCAGCCCGGCGCCGCTCTGGCCGGTGCGAGCGTTGTCGAGCCGGGTGAACGGGCGCTTCAGCCGCTCGACATGCTCAGGCGGAATACCTGGTCCGCGGTCGCTCACGTCTATCCTGACCTCGTTGCCATCCAGACTGCAGTTCAGCTCTATCGGCTGGTCTTCGCCGGCGTGGCGCAGCGCATTGTCGATCAGGTTGTTCAGGCAGCGGCGGATCGCCAGCGGGCGAAAGCGCATTGCCGGCAGCGGATCGATGTGGCCGGTACTGACCGGCTTGTCGTGGCGCGCGTAGGCTTGCGCCGCTTCCAGCACCAGACTGGCCAGATCGCCGTCGATCGGCTCCTCGCCGGTGGTGATGCGCGCGAAATCGAGGAACTGGCCGATGATCTTGTCCATGTCGTCGATGTCGGCGCTCATGTCGCGCACGGTTTCGGGGTCCAGCCCCGCCAGTTCCATGTCGAGCCGCAGACGGGTCAGCGGCGTGCGCAGATCGTGTGAGATGCCGGCCAGGATCAGTGCGCGCTCGTCCTCGTTGCGGGCGATGTCGTCCGCCATCTGGTTGAAGGCGTGCGCCACTTCGGCCAATTCCTCGGCGCCGCATTCGGCCAGCGGGGCAGGGCGCTCGCCGCGCCCGATGGCCCGTGCGGCGCGCTTCATCGCCGCCAGCGGCCGCGTTACCCGCTGCACGATCAGATAGGCGCCGCCCAGCGCGAGCAGCAGGGCAGCCGTGCCCCAGCCGATCACCTCCAGCGCCAGCGGGCGTTCGATGCGGTTGCGCGGCAGCATGAGCCAGTAGTCGTCAACGCCTTCTTCGTCGGCAATGCTGAAGCTGACGAACAGTCCGCTCTGCAGACCCTTGGTGACGACGATGCGCGTGCGCGGATCGAGCCGCTTGCGCAGTTCCTGTTCGATGGCGAGCAGCGTGCTGTCGCCCTTCACCGGCTGGAAGCCTGGAATGTCGCCGTCGGGATAGATGCGCAGGCCCTCGCGCATCGACAGTTCGGTGAGCAGTTCGAGCCGGCGCTGCGGATCGGCGCTGACCAGCGAGGCGCGGGTCAGGTTGATCACGCTGATGACGATCTGCGCCGCCTGCTGAGCGCGCGGCCCCTGTTCAAGCCAGCTGTAGATGCCGGACCAGGCCAGCACCGACGCGGTGAGCAGACCGGCCAGCAGCAGGAAGGTGCGCGCAAGCAGCGAACGCGGCAGCAACGTGAAGCGACGCAGCGGGCGACTCAGATTCTGTCCGGTCCAGCGCGTCAGGCTGCCGCGCCGACGTGCCCGCTTTACCACTTCGGCGCGTGCCCGGGGCGGGCGTCAGCCATGGCGGGTGCCGTCAGGCACGAACACGTAACCGAAGCCCCATACCGTCTGCAGATAGCGCGGCTTGGCCGGATCGTCCTCGACCAGCTTGCGCAGACGCGACATCTGCACGTCGATCGAGCGGTCGAAGGCGTCGTACTCACGGCCGCGCGCCAGTTCCATCAGCTTGTCGCGCGACAGCGGCACGCGCGGCGATTCGAGCAGTACGCGCAGCAGCGAGAACTCGCCCGTCGTCAGCACCTGCTCCTGTCCGTTGCGGGTGAGCGTACGTGCGGCCAGATTGACCTCGACCTGGCCGAAGCGCACCACACGTTCGTCCAGAGTCGGCGCGCCCGGCGGCGGTTTCGGCGCCTGACGGCGCAGTACCGCGTTGATGCGGGCGACCAGTTCCCGCGGGTTGAAGGGCTTGGGCAGGTAGTCGTCGGCGCCCATTTCGAGGCCGACGATGCGATCGACCTCGTCACCCTTGGCGGTCAGCATGACCACCGGAATCGTGTTGTCCTGAGCGCGCAGCCGTCGGCAGATGGCCAGTCCGTCCTCGCCCGGCAGCATCAGGTCGAGCACCATCAGGTCGTAAAGCTCGCGGGCCAGCGCGCGGTCCATCTGCGTGCTGTCGGCTACCGCCTTGACCGTGAAGCCCTGTTCGCCGAGGTAGCGTTCGAGCAGCGCGCGCAGGCGGGCGTCGTCATCGACGACGAGTATCTTGCGTTTTTTTTCTTCCATGGACCGATGCTACCCGAGCGCATTGGCGCAATTCAATTGCGCCGTGAGCGGATGTAACGCATCGAGAAGGTCGTTACCCGCGCTTACAAAGCCCTGCCGCCGCCACACATAAGGCTTACAGCCGCTGCACAGCATGGAGTCCAAGGTAATCGACGCAGGGCTTCAGGGGGACAACGGGGTGAGCAAACGCAGACTGATGGGCATGGCAGTGCTTTGCGCTGTACCGGCTTTCGTCATGGCAGCGGTTGTGCCAGCTGTACAGACGCCGTCGGAAGGGGTGGGGCCGGCCGTTCAGGCAGCCGCGCCCGCGATCGACAGACCGGAGACGGCTGGCGACAGTGTTGCGGATTCGCACCTGCTGCTGCAGTACGCGCTACACCGCTCCAGTCGCTACCTCTACAATCCGGGCGACGGTGCGCAGATGGCTGGTGCGGCCGGCCTTCTGGAGACTGTTGAACAGTAGCGATTTGAGGAGCGTAATCGGATGAAGTGTGCTGACCTTGCCGGCTCGCGACTGTACGGCATCCTTGCCGGGTCCTGTGTGGGTGCGGTGTTGTTCGCATCGGCACCGGCATTGGCAGGCCCCGGTGAAGCGGGCGCGCGTCGGGATTTCGTCGAGCCGCAGCGCTTCGAGCGCGTGATTCCGGCGGGGGCGACGCTGCAGCCGATGCGCCGTTTCGACGAGGAAGCCAGCCCGGTCCGGCGTCTCGACTTCGGCGACCAGCGCGGAAACCGGATGACGCCTGAAGAACGTCGCCAGTTGCGACGCGACATCCGCGATGCGGCCCGCGAGCTCTACCGCGACGCACCTCGGCCGTGACCGGCTTCGGCCTCCCGCTTCGCTTTTCCCAGTTTCGCCCGTTGTCCGCTACAGCAGTTTTCGGCCCACACCTCCTCTCCGTGGGTTGCCGCGCAGCGGCATTGCGACCTGCCCCCAGGGGCAGGTCTTTTGTTTTCGGGAGCCTGAATGGACCGTAGGCATTTTCTGCTGACCGCCGGAAGCGCCTCGCTGGCGCTGGCCAGCGAACTTCGCGCAAGCGAACCTGCGCCCGCTCCACGACTTCTGTTCCTGATCGATCTGGTCGGCGGCAACGACGCGCTGAATACGCTGGCACCGCACGCCGACCCCGCCTACTACCGCGCCCGTCCGACCATTGCACTCGACCGGCGCACGGTGCTGCCGATCGCACCGGGTCAGGCCCTGCATCCGTCACTGCGTCCGCTGATGCCGTTGTGGGATGCCGGCGAGCTTGCGCTGGTGCAGGGCGTGGGCTGTACCGGCGGCAGCGTGTCGCACCATCGTGCGACCGAAATTCTCGACAGCGCCCTGCTCGAAGACGCGCCGCTGCAGACCGGCTGGCTGGCGCGCTGCCTGTCGCTGCATGACGGCGTCCGCCACGCGGCGACGCAGGCCTTGACGGTGTCGTCCGACCTGCCGGGACCTGTACACGGCTTGCCGCGGTGCCGCCGACTGGCCGACGAGTATCCGGAGAATGTTGCCGGGCGCTTCGGCTTTCCGCAGGACGTGCTCGGATGCGCCCTGGCGCAGGCCTGCGCCGAACTGCTGTCGGGCTCGGATGCTGCGGTGGTGCGGGTGGCCCTCGATGGCTTCGATACGCACGAGAACCAGCCTTCGGCCCACGCCCCTTTGCTGGCTTCGCTCGCCGCGTCTATGACGGCGCTGCGCAGCGCACTGAGCGCGATGGGGCGCTGGCGCGATACGCTGGTCCTCACGCGCAGCGAGTTCGGGCGACTGGCGCACGAAAATCTGAGCGCCGGCACCGACCACGGCAATGCCGGCATCCAGCTGCTCACCGGCGGTCGCGTCGTCGGCGGACTGCATGGCCGCGCATTGAGCTTCGATGCGCTCGATGCACGCGGTGCCTTCGTGCCGGCGGTCGACTTCAGGTCGGTCTATGCATCGATCGCGCGCGACTGGCTCGGTGTAAGCCCGGTTGCCGCCTTGGCGACGACGCCGCCGCTGCACGGATTGCTGCACGCCTGAGGCGCGATCAGACGGCGCGGGCGGTCGGCTTGTGCCGGTCGTAGCCGTGCTTCTGCGCAACGCGGTTGTACTGGATGTGCGCGTCGATCACGCGACGCTCGCGCGGGGCGAGCGTGAACACGTCGATCAGGATATTGCGCGCGTCCTCGGCCAAAGCGTCGTCCCAGTGCGGGTCGAGCTGTCTGATCAGTTCGGCCAGTCGAGCCAGTTCGGCGTCGACGTGGTCGAGGTCGGGGCCGGCTGCGCTTTCCTCGGCCAGATTTGCCGCGGCCGCCTGAGCCCGCTCGCGGGCCGAGCGCGCGTTCTGGCGTTTCAGGCGGTTCGATACCGTACCGCCGGCGGCTTCGATCTTGTCGACCAGACCGGCTGCGGCTTCCTCGTTGTTGGTGGCGAAACAGGCTTCGGCCAGTTCGCTGGTCGCCAGCGTGTCCGGTTTGCTGAGGCGCGCGTGCGTCTGCAGCGCACGGTTGATCGCTTCGCGCGCGCCGCCCTCGTCGCCGCGCTGCGACAGCATGCGCGCCTCGACCACGTCCGACAGCACTGCCGCCGTTTCGCTGCCGCCGAGCAGACCGCGCATCGTTTCGAAGCGGGCATTCAGTTCCTCAGCCGCGTCGGGCAGTTCGATCAGGCTCTTGATCAGCGTCAGATGGTCCTCGGCGCTGGCCAGTGACGTCCCCTCGGTCCGCTCGACCACGCGGCGCATCACGCTTGCCGCGCGCTCGACTTCACCGGACTCGAGACAGATCTCGCCGATGCTGCGCAGCCGGCGGAGATTGTCCGGCGCGATCGAGTCAGCGCGCTCGTAATAGGTACGCGCCTGTTCGAGTTCGCCATTGCGTTCGTGCAGTTCGCCGAGGAAGTCGTACACGCCCATGAACTCGGGAAATTCCTCGTTGATCTCGGCCGCGTGGCGTGCGGCTTCCGCCACGTCGCCACGTTCGCGCAGCACCATCGCATAACCGATGCGCGCCCAGGGCACGGTGTTGCGGGCCATCACCGCCTTGTAGATCTCGGTGGCTTCGTCGAGGCGACCCAGGGCGATCAAGGCTTCGGCCCGGATGCGCAGCGCGTCCATCGAGTAGCGTGGCTGATTGGCGAGCACCTTGTCGCACTCTTCTATCAGTGCTTCGAGATTGCGCGCCGCCATCTGTTCGTAGATCGACTTCAGCGCGTGCTTCTTTTCGACCGCCTTGACCAGACGTTCGCCGAGCTGACCGGACGTGAAGGGCTTGAGCAGGTAGTCGTCGGGGGCAAATTCTGCGGCCGCGACGACGCGCTTGCGGACGCGCTCTCCGGTCACGATCATGAAGACGGAGGACAGCGGCAGGATGTCGTTCAGTCGCAATTCTTCGAGCACCCGCAATCCGTCCTGCTTCTCACCGAAGTTGTAGTCACACAGCACGACGTCGGGCGTAGCTGCCGAGCATTGCCGCAGCAGGTCGGCCGAGCTGCCGGCCATGCCCACGTGCTTGACGCCCGCCTGCGACAGCTGCGTGCGCACCCAGGTACGCACGACCTGATTCGCGTCGGCGATGACCACGCGCATCTTGTCGAGGACTTCGGTCGGCAGGAACATGAGGTGTGACGGACTCCGGACTCTGGGGCACAGTCATGTGTAACGGCGGTACCCGCGGCGAACTTGAAGTATCCGCCCGCGCCGCAGGCAACAGAAGCCCCTACAATTCGCCTTTGCCCCCAGTTGCTGCACTGCATGAAGCTGCTTGCTCTCGAAACGTCCGCTGAAATCGCCTCCGTCGCGCTGCGCCTCGATGACCGCATGTTGTCGAGGGAGGGCGGAACACCGGGCACGCACGCGCAGTTCATCCTCGGCTGGGTGGGCGAACTGCTGGACGAGGCAGGCCTGACGCTGAACCAGCTCGATGCGATCGCATTCAGCGCCGGCCCGGGCAGTTTCACCGGCTTGCGGCTGGCCGTGTCGGTGGCGCAAGGACTGGCGCTCGGCGCCGGGCTGCCGCTGGTGTCGGTGCCGACGCTCGATGCGCTCGCGCTGGGACGGGGTGACGGGCTGCATCTGTGTTGCGTCGATGCGCGCATGAGCGAGGTCTATAGCGTGGCCTGCGAGGTGCGGGGCGGGCAGGTCGAGGCGCGCACCGACATCCGGGTCGGACCACCCGACAGCCTGCCGCCACCGCCGGATGGCCCGGCGCACTGGAACGGTTGCGGCAGCGGTTTCGCACTGGCGCCGCTTGCTCAACTGGCGTGGACGGCGGAGCTTGCCTCGATCGATGCCACCGCCGCGGTGCATGCGCGCGATATCGCCCGGCTCGGGGCGATCCGGCTGGCCGCGGGCTTGTCCGTCGATGCAGCGCTGGCGGCGCCGCTGTACGTGCGCGACAAGGTGGCGCAGACCACGGCCGAACGACTGGCCGCGGGAGGCCGCGCTTGATGGCGGCGGCGGGCGTCAGCTTCGGTACGGTTACGTCGTTCGCGCCGATGCGCGACGAAGACCTCGACGAGGTGGCGCGTATCGAGCGCACGCTGTTCGATTTCCCATGGACGCGCGTCAATTTCGCCGACTCCCTGAGCGCCGGCTACTGCTGCCGCGTCATGTGGCAGGGGCGTTCGATGGCGGGCTACGCGGTCATGATGTGCGTGCTCGACGAGGCCCATTTGCTGAATCTCAGCGTGGCACGCGAATATCAGTGCCACGGGCTCGGTCGGCGACTGCTCGCTCACCTTGGCCGCGAGGCGATGAACCATGGTGCGGCACGCATGTTTCTCGAAGTCAGGCCGTCCAACGTGGCCGCGCGTGCGTTGTACGAGCGCACCGGCTTTCAGCCGATAGGGCGGCGCCCACGCTATTACCCGGCGCTGGACGGTCGTGAGGATGCCATCGTGATGAGCGCAGAACTGGACGACACATGGATGCAATGAGGTCACCGCGATGAGCCGCCGCGATTCGATGCTGCGCGAAATGGGCATCGCACCGCTGTGGCGCGATCGCGCTTCGCCGTCGCCGCAGCTGACCGCGGTGGAGGCACTGCCGAACGCTCAGGCACCGGTCGAGGCGCCGCCGCCAGCCGCTCCGGTGCGCGTCGACGCTGCACCCGCGCGACCTGTCACGCCCGTGGTGACGCCGGTCGCCGCACCGTCCGCCAGTGTGTCGGCCGAGGGGCTGGGTTGGGACGAACTGGAACAGCGCATCCGCGCCTGCCAGGCCTGCCGCCTGAGCGAGCGTCGCACGCAGGCGGTGCCCGGCGTGGGCGACCGCGAAGCCGACTGGCTGTTCGTCGGCGAGGGGCCGGGCGCGGAAGAGGACGCGCGCGGCGAGCCCTTCGTTGGCCAGGCTGGCAAGCTGCTCGATGCGATGCTGGCCTCACTCGGGCTGGCGCGCGGCCACAAGGTCTACATCGCCAACGCGGTGAAATGCCGGCCGCCCGGCAATCGCACACCCGAGGCGGACGAGATCGCGACCTGTCACTCTTATCTGGATCGCCAGATCGAACTGATCCGGCCGCGCATCATTGTCGCGCTCGGCCGGCCTGCCGCACAGACACTGCTCGGCGGCGAGATCAAGATTGCCGCTGCGCGTGGCCGTCTGTTCGAGCGCAAGGGCGTGCCGGTGGTGGTGACCTACCATCCGGCCTATCTGCTGCGTAACCCGCAGGACAAGGCGCGGGCCTGGGAGGATCTGTGCTTCGCGCGTGCCAGCGTCGTCTGACAGCGTCGGTATCAGGCCGGCGCTAGCATCGCGCCACTTTCATCCGGAGTCCCCACGTGTACACCCTTAGAAACTTCGCAATCGCCCTCAGTCTGACCGCGTTTGCAGCGCCGATTCTTGCCCAGCCGCCAGCCCATGCGCCGGCGCACGGCTGGCGCAAGAAGAACGATCCGCACTACGTCGGCTATACCGGCTACAAGTGGAACGACGACTACGGTATCCGCTCCGGCCGTTGCAACCGCGAAGCGGTCGGCGCAGCACTTGGCGGGACGGTGGGTGGTCTGGTCGGCTCGGCGGTATCGGACCGGGACAGCCGCCTCGTTGCCATCGTCCTCGGCACCACGATAGGCGCGCTGATCGGTGCCCGCATCGGTCGCGACCTCGACGAGGCGGACCGCGCCTGCATCGGTCACGCACTCGAACTGGCCGACAACGGCAAGCCGGTGCGCTGGCTGTCGGAAGGCGTCAGTTACACGCTGACGCCGGGCAAGGCAAGCGGGGAGGGCTGTCGCAGCTACACGCTGCGCGGCGAGGCAAACGGTCGCAGCGATACGTCGAAAGGGACGGCCTGTCGTCGTGACGACGGTGCCTGGGTGCCGCGCGGCTGACCGAGGTGCAGCGGACGGCGACGCTCAGTGGATCGCGCCGTCGTCCAGTTGCGCGACGTCGTCGTGCCGGCGTTGATTCGCGTGGTGCCATTTGCGCACCGCGTACATGGTCGCCGCGACGAACGCGCCGAACAGGATCATGACGATATAGACCGACAGGCCGGCCGCCAGCAGGGCGGCGTAAAGCCCGGTCATGATCAGGATGGACAGGTTTTCGTTGAAGTTCTGCACGGCGATCGAATTGCCGGCACCCATCAGCATGTGACCGCGGTGCTGCAGCAGCGCATTCATCGGCACCACGAAGAAACCCGCACAGGCGCCGATCAGCACCAGCAGCGGTACCGCCAGCCAAAGATTGCTCACCAGCACCATCAGCGGCACCAGTACGCCCATCGCGATACCGAGCGGAATCACCCGCACCGAGGCGCGGAGGGAAATGCGGCGCGCCGCCATCACTGCGCCGATGGCAATGCCCACCGCCACCACGCCCTGCAGCTTGGATGCCTGGGACAGACCCATGCCGAGTGCGCGGTCGGCCCAGTCGATCACGATGAACTGCAGCGTGGCGCCCGCTCCCCAGAACAGCGTGGTGACCGCCAGCGAAATCTGCCCCAGCTTGTCCCGCCACAGACCGGTGAAACAGCGGCTGAAGTCGACGAGCAGTGCGACCGGGCTGGCGTGGAGCGGCTTCATCGGTACGCCGGTGTCCGGAATGTAGAGGTTGAAGAATGCTGCAAGTGCGTACAGTCCGCCGACGATGATCAGACTGACCTCTACCGTGGTGTCCAGACCGGTGTCGATCAGCGGCAGGTCAATGGCAAGCAGGCGCGCGCTCAGTGACGGATCGATCAGCAGACCGCCCATCAGCACGCCGAGGATGATGGCGCCGACCGTCAGGCCTTCGATCCAGCCGTTGGCGACGACCAGCAGACGGTGCGGCAGGTACTCGGTCAGGATGCCGTACTTGGCCGGCGAATAGGCGGCCGCGCCAAGCCCGACGACGGCGTAGGCGAACAGCGGGTGCACCCAGCCGAACATCAGCGCACAGCCGCCCACCTTGATCATGTTGCTGATGAACATGACCCGCCGCTTTGGCATCGAGTCGGCGAAGGCGCCGACGAACGCGGCCAGCGCCACATAGGAAATGGTGAAGAACAGCTTGAGCAGCGGAATCTGCCAGCCCGGCGCCTGCATGTCCTTCAGCAGATAGATGGCAACGACCAGCAGGGCATTGTCGGCGAGCGCAGAGAAGAACTGCGCCGCCATGATGATGTAGAAGCCGAAAGGCATCGAACGTCTGCAGCCGGATCGGGCCGCCGGCCGGGCGAAAAAAGTGCGCCTTTATACCATGAACCCCTTGACGCCTTTGCCGCCCCCGCGCTTCGTGTCACAAAGCGTATCCTGTCGCGCCGCAACACGATTTCGGCATCCGTAGCGCTGCTGTCGCTTCGCGTCCACTGACGCATTTTGGTTTACCCGCCAACCCCGACTTGGTCTATAACCACGAGGGCAGGCGTCACTTATATAGAGGGAAAAATGCCCGATAGAAGGCTGGAAGTCTTTCACGCAGCAGCGAGCCAGATGTCGTTCACGCGCGCGGCGGAACTGTTGCAGATGACCCAGCCTGCGGTCACTTTCCAGATCAAGCAGCTGGAGGAGCATTTCGGCACCCGGCTGTTCGAGCGCGCCCACGGCCGCGTGTCGCTGACGCCCGAAGGCGTCAAGGTGAAGGACTACGCCGACCGTATCCTCGACCTCTTCGCCAATCTCGAGAACGAACTGCAGGCGATGGCCACCGACCTGCGCGGCCACCTGCTGATCGGCGCCACGCCCACCGTCGCCGAATACCATCTGCCGCCGGTGCTGGCCGAATTCCGCATCGCCCATCCGAACGTGGTGCCGCGCCTGACCGTCGACAACCCTGATGTGATCGAGGACATGGTGGACCAGCGCGTGCTCGACATCGGTATCGTCGAAGGCCTTGGGCGCGGCGGCTCGCAGGTGATGGTCGAACCCTGTGCCGAGGACGAGCTGGTGGTCGTCTGTTCGCCCGACTTCCCGCTCGCCAAGCTGAAGGAAGTGACGCCCGAACACCTGCTGCTGCACCCCTGTGCCGGGCGCGACGCGGGCAGCGTACGTGCGCTGCTCGAGAACTACCTGTCGCGCGGCGGCGTCGATCCGGCCAAGCTGCCACTGGCGTTCGAGCTCGACCGCCTGTCCTCGGTCAAGGGCGTACTGGAGCGGGGGCTGGCCTACGCCATCCTGTCGCAGGCCGCCATCCGCCACGAAACCAGTCTCGGACTGCTGGTGGCGGTGCCGCTGCGCCCGCGGCTGGTACGGCACATGACGCTGCTGTACCCGTCGGAACGCTTCCGTACTTATATGGCGAAACAGTTCGGCGAGTTCGCGGCAACCCGGCTGTCGCAGCGCCGATAGTACAATCCGGGGCTTCGCAGCTCGCAGTTCCCGCCGAACGCCCCTCATGTCGCGCCCGCACTACACCGAACCCTTTCCGCTTTTCCGTCCCATCCACGCCTGCATCGATTTCGATGCGCTGCGCCACAACTACCTGCGTACGCGCGAACTTGCCGGCGGCGCCAAGATGTGGGCCGTGATCAAGGCCAACGCCTACGGTCACGGCATCATGCGCATCGCGCGCGGCCTGGCGACGCTGGCCGACGGCTTCGCGCTGCTCGACCTCGAGGACGCCGTCCGCCTGCGCGAAGCGGGCATCGTGCAGCCCATCCTGCTGCTCGAAGGTTTCTTCGGCGCCAAGGACCTGCCGGAGATCGCGGCGCGCAAGTTGTCCACCGTGGTGCACACGCTGGAGCAACTCGACTGGCTCGAATCGGCGCAACTGCCGACCGGCGCGCGCATTCCGCTCTTTCTGAAGGTCAACACCGGCATGAACCGGCTCGGCATTACGCCGGCCCAAGTGCCGGCCGCGCTGGCGCGCCTGCGCGCCTGGCCGCACGCGGGGCAGATCGGCCTGATGACCCATTTTGCCGACGCCGACGGCGAGCGCGGTGTCGATGCCCAGTTCGCGCGTTTCGCACCGCTGGCCGCCCAGTTCGACGGTCCGGTGTCGATGGCAAACTCCGCCGCCTTGCTGCGCTTCCCGCAGACGCACGCCGACTGGGTGCGCCCCGGCATCCTGCTGTACGGCGCCAGTCCGGCCACGGCCCACGCCACGGCAGCCGACATCGGCCTGAAGCCGGTCATGCGCTTCGAGGCGCGGGTCATCGCGGTGCAGCACCTGCAACCGGGCGATCGTGTCGGCTACGGCGGCATGTTCACGGCCGAGCGTTCGATGCGCGTCGGCACCGTGGCCTGCGGCTACGCCGACGGCTATCCGCGTCACGCGCCGAGCGGCACGCCGGTGGCGGTCGATGGTGTGCGCAGCCGGCTGGTCGGCCGGGTGTCGATGGACATGATCGCCGTCGACCTGACCGACATCCCGCAAGCCGGCCTCGGCAGCGTGGTCGAACTGTGGGGCGAGCACGTATCGCTGGACGAAGTCGCCCTGCGCGCGGGCACCGTCAATTACGAGCTGGTGTGCGCGCTGGCCCTGCGCGTGCCGGCGGTCGAGATCGGTACGGCCGAACTGAACGAACCGCAGCCGACCGTCGCGCTCGCCCGCTGACCTCGATGGCAAAGCCCAAAACCAGTTACGTCTGCAATGAATGCGGCGCGGTCAGCCCGAAGTGGGCCGGCCAGTGCGCCGACTGCAAGGCCTGGAATTCGCTGGTCGAAACGGTGCCGGAGCAGGGCACCGGCGCGCACCGCTTCGCCTCGCTCGCCGGCACCGCGAAAGTTCAGGCGCTGGCCGACATCCGGCCGCGCGAAGAGCCGCGGCTGCCCACCGGGCTGGACGAGTTCGATCGTGTGCTGGGCGGCGGCCTGGTACCGGGCGGCGTGGTGCTGATCGGTGGTGACCCGGGCATCGGCAAGTCGACGCTGCTGCTGCAGGCGCTGGCCCAACTCGCGCCGCGCGTACCGGCGCTCTACGTGACCGGCGAGGAATCGGGTGAACAAGTGGCGCTGCGCGCGCAGCGGCTGGCGCTCGACCCGGCCGGCATGCAGCTGCTGGCCGAAATCAATCTGGAAAAGATCGGCGCCGCGCTGAACGATACGCGACCGCGCGTGGTAGTGATCGACTCGATCCAGACCGTCTATTCCGAACAGCTCACGTCGGCGCCCGGTTCGGTCGCCCAGGTTCGCGAATGCGCGGCCCAGCTCACGCGTGCGGCCAAACAGGCCGGGCACAGCCTCATCCTGGTCGGCCACGTGACCAAGGAAGGCACGCTGGCGGGGCCGCGCGTGCTCGAACACATCGTCGATACCGTGCTCTACTTCGAAGGCGAGACCGGATCGAGCTTCCGCCTGGTCCGCGCCTTCAAGAACCGCTACGGCGCGGTCAATGAACTGGGCGTGTTCGCGATGACCGAGCGCGGGCTGCGCGGCGTGTCGAATCCGTCGGCGCTGTTCCTGTCGCAGCACGCTCAGCCGGTGCCCGGGTCCTGCGTGCTGGTGACGCAGGAAGGTACGCGGCCGCTGCTGGTCGAGATACAGGCGCTGGTCGACAGTGCGCACGGCAATCCGCGCCGGCTCACCGTCGGTCTCGACAGCGCGCGCCTCGCCATGCTGCTGGCGGTGCTGCACCGGCACGCAGGCGTCACCTGCGCTGACCAGGACGTGTTCGTCAACGCCGTGGGCGGCGTAAAGATCGGCGAGCCGGCAGGCGACCTGGCGGTGCTGCTGGCCATCGTGTCGTCGCTGAAGAACCGGCCGCTGCCAGCCAAGCTGATCGCCTTCGGCGAAGTCGGTCTGGCCGGCGAAATCCGGCCCGCGCCGCGCGGTCAGGAACGTCTGCGCGAGGCAGCCAAGCTCGGCTTCACGCATGCGCTCATCCCGCGCGCCAATGCACCGAAGCAGGCGATCGAGGGGCTGACTGTAATACCCTTGGAACGGCTGGAAGAGGCATTCGCGCGGCTGCGCGAGCTGGATTAGCGTGGTTTGTGGAAGCGCTCTGCTGAGCGCGACGGATGCCTGAAACGAAGCCGGCGGTCTGCGTCAGCCGCATCGCGGCCAAGGCCGCTCCCACAGGGAGGGCGCCAGACTCGCAGCCGGAGCCTTGGCCGAGGTTCTGTGGGAGGGGTCTTCTGACCCCGACAGCGGCGATGGCCGGGCCAAAGCCTCGCCTAAAATTGGCACGCGTGATCAGCTACGGAGGAAGGCACTCCCGGCGAATCCGCGGTCTCTCCCTGCGCACAAGCGGTCAGTGCGCCGCCATGGTGGCCTGCAGCAGCGGAGTCGGCGCCTGCAGTTCTCGCCTCAGTTCGACACCACATTCATCGACCCAGGCATACACGCTGTCGATGGCGCAGGTCGCTTCGGCGAACCAGGCCTGGGCGGTGATACCGCCTGTCTCGCCCAGCAGATTGCGGCGCAAGGTCGTCATCATGCCGCCCACAGTGCGTCCGGCCTCGATTGCGGCGCGGCTGCCGTCGGCCGCAGCCAGTGCCTGCCGGACCAGCGCATCGATGCGTGCGGCGAGGAACATCAGGCGTACGCGCGCCACCGGCGCGCACTGACCGCGCGACGCGACGCCGGTGCCGATGGCGCGGGCCTGACCGAGGTATTCGGCCAGCGCCGGCAGACTCGCGACGTGGTTGCGTACGCGGCCCGCATCGACGCGACCGGCCGCGCCCAGTTCGACCCGACTTTCACCCAGCGCGTCCAGCCACTCCAGCGCGCGCGACACCAGTTGGCCATGGCGGCTCAGGCTCTGTTCGGGCAACAGACCGCCATTGCCGAGCAGCTCGATCAGTTCGCGCCACTGGAAGCGGAACACCATCAGTTCGTTGTGGGTGAGGCAGGCACGCGGCATCGCCCCCTCGGCGCGCACGGTGCCGTCGAGCGCCGCGACACAGCGATCGATCTCCTGCTGCCGTTGCCGCATCTGCGGGGCGAAGCTGGCGTCGCCGGCCAGCCATGCGACGCTCATGCCGCGGTGCTGTTGCAGCGTGCGCACCAGCTGCAGCAGCAGCGCACAGTCGTCGAGCGCGCGCAGTGCCGTATGCGCAGTCAGCGAGGCCGTTCTGCGACGGTGCCAGGACAGCAGCGCCAAAGCCACGATCAGCGCGGTGGAGATGAAGAGCGCGTTCAGCATGTCGGCTCGAAGCGGTAGGTTTTGAGCGTATCGCCGAGCTGTCCGGCCATCTGTTCGAGATAGCCCGACAGTTCCTGGTTGTCATGCACCAGGTGCTCATTCCGTTCGGCAAGGTCGGCGACCTGTTCGACGTCGCGCGCCAACGCCTCGGCGGCGCGGCTCTGTTCGATGCTGGCCTGGGCGATCTCGGTCACCGCGTGCAGCGTGGTGTCGATCTGGGCGGCGATGTGCTGCAGGCCGGCGAGCACGGTGGCCGTGTCGGCCGCGCCCTGCGCGACTTCGTCGCCAGCGGTGCGCAATGCCTGGCTGACGGCCGATACTTCACCCTGCAGACGTTCGATCAGCGCCTGAACTTCGTCGGTCGCCTGCCGGGTCAGGCCGGCCAGCTTGCCCACTTCGTCGGCCACCACGGCGAAGCCGCGCCCGGTCTCACCGGCGCGCGCTGCCTCGATCGCAGCATTGAGTGCCAGCAGATTGGTCTTTTCGGCGATCGAGGCGATGGTGCCGACGATGCCGCCGATATCGATCGAGCAGGCGTCGAGCCGGGTCATGCGCTCACCGGCCGTCTGCATGTCGGCGGCGATGTCATCCATGCGATGGCCCAGCTGTCTGCCGGTACGCATCCCGTCGCCGGCCGCCTCGTGTGCGGCACGCGCCATTGCGGCGGCGTCGCCCGCCTGTTCGGAACTGAGGGCGAGACTGGTCGACAGCTGTTCAAGCGTGGCAGCCGACCCGACGGTGACTTCGCGCTGCGAGCGCACACCGCTGTCACCGGCCTGGGCGTTGGCGCTGCTCTCGCGCGCCGAGTGCTCCAGCTCGCGTACCGCGCGCGACAGTCGAGTCATCAGCCGGACGAACGAGCGCGCCATGCTGTTCATGCTTTCCAGCAGCGCCGGGGCGTCGATGCTGCCGGGCTGCAGGCGGGCCGTCAGATCACCGCTTTCGAGCGCCATGGCGAAGCGGGTCAGGGCCTGTTGGGCGCGCGCCTCGCGTCGGCGCTGAAGTGCCAGGCAGAACACGCTTGCAGCGAGCGGCAGCAGCGCAGCGGTCGCCGCCCAGCCTGACAGGCTGGCGAGCCAGCCGGCGGCAAAGGCGAGCACGATGGCAAAAGCGCCATGCAGCGAAGTCGACAGCGGGAGACGCAGACGGACGGAGACGGAGGCCTGCGCGGTCGGGTCTGGAAGCGTGAGCGTATTCATGATCGCGCTCATGCAAGAGCCAGGCCACCCGTCGCCTTCCGCATTCCTGCGCGGGAAAGGCCGCGTCTACCGCTGCACGACGCACACCGTCGGTGCGCGCGCACCGATGCCGAGCGCATCGTCGGCCGTGGTTGCCGCGACCGACTTGTTACGGCGCCTCCCTCCGGGAGTGCTCGCTCAGTGCGCGCCTTCTTCCGCCGCGAGCTTGCGGCGCATGCGCCGCAGGCCGAGCGCGACAAGACCGGCGATGACCGGAATCGAGATCGCGGTGATCGCCTCCGGGCTCAGCGGCAGCAGATGCTTCACGCCCTTGGCCAGGTACTGCACCAGTTGCGAGGCGTAATAGGTGATAGCGACGATAGACAGCCCTTCGACTGTTTCCTGCAGACGCAACTGCAGACGCGCGCGCCGGTTCATCTGCGCCAGCAGTTCCTGGTTCTGCCGCTGCAGTTCGATGTCGACCCGGGTACGCAGCAGTTGCGAATTGCGCGCGACGCGACCGGACAGATCGTCCTGGCGCCGGGCAATCGCCTCACAGGTGGAGATCGCCGGCGCAAGCCGGCGGTCCATGAACTCGCCTATGGTGGGGAAGCCTTCGATGCGCTGTTCGCGCAGTTCGGCGATGCGGCTCCGTACCAGCCGGTAGTAGGCCTGGGCAGCGCCGAAGCGGAAGGTGGTGCGCGCGACCGAGTGCTCGACTTCTGCCGCGAGGCGCGTCAGGTGCGACAGCACGCTGCGTTCGTCCTCGGCGCTGGACGCGCTGCCCATGCCGTCCATCAGATTGGCCAGTTCGCCCTCGGCGCGACCGAGCAGGCGACCGACGTCCTTGGCCACCGGGAAGGCGAGCAGGGCGATGATGCGGTAGGTCTCGATCTCCAGCAGCCGCTGTACGGTACGCCCAGCCTGACGCGGCGTCAGCCGCTCATCGAGCACGGTGTAGCGCGACCAGCCGTCGGTCAGCATGAAGTCGGTGAACACCCAGGCGGCACCATCCGACACCTGGGCGCCGACCGCCTGCCGCCCGCTGGCGATCAGCCTGTCCATCACGCTGCGTGGCGGCAACTCGGTGGTGGAGCGCAATTCGATATGGGTGGCCACCATCAGCGAACCAGGCAGGCCGTCGAACCAGTGGGTCGGCACCGAGGCCAAGGCGCCGCGGGCGCTGTCTTCGCCCTCCGCCGGCGTGCGGAAGAAGGCGTAGCTGGAGAATTCGTTGTGGCGCTCCCACTTCAGCTTGAAGTCACCGAGGTCGAGCTGCAGGTGACCCCCCTCGGCCAGTGGCAGCGGGCGCGCGTAGGCATCGGCCAACGCCTGCAGATGCCGCAATTCGTCGTCCTCGCGTACGCCGTCGTGCATCAGCGCCACGTAGGACACCAGCTGCGGATGCGTGACCGGCACCGGCGGACGGGCGTGCAGCTCGTTGTTCAGCTTGTAGCGCAGCGGATGTTCGGTCAGTTTGCCGGTGGTGGCGTGATCGGGCGTCGTCATGAGGAAAGTGCCTGTGATGTCCGGTGCGCATTGTGCAGCAGAGCAGGGTGCCGCGGGCGCGTGACGCATTTCACGCGAACGGTCGGCGCGGCGCCGTTCGGGCAATGACTTCTGCCGTTCGTCATCGCCGGGTCGAGATTGCAGCGGCGCTGATTTAACCTCAAGTCACAAATTCTCCGCATGGACGTGCAGCTCATGATTCCTGCCAGGTCAGCCCAGCACGGCTTCACCTTGATCGAACTGATGATCGTGGTGACGCTGCTCGCCATAATTTCGGCCTTCGCGCTGCCTGCGTTCCAGAGCTTCATCGCGTCGAACCGACTGACGTCGGAGGCGAACGAGCTGCTCGCCGGACTGAATCTCGCGCGCTCGGAGGCGGTGCGCACGCAGCGCCGCGTCGTTCTCTGCCGTGCAACGATCTCGGCGGGAACGGTGAACACCGCGTCAGGCTGCGTCACGACGGCCGATACGCAACCATGGCAGGGCTGGTTCGTCTTTGTCGATAACGACGCCGACGGTGTGTTTGATGCGGGAGAGCCGCAGCTTCGCGAGAAGGTGATCACCGGTAACACGCTGAACCTGATCTCCGATGCACCTCTGCGCGCTGCCGGTAACCGGATTGCCTTCCGGCCCGACGGTCTGGCGCGGGCACCGGGTTCGCTCGCATTGCAGGCTGCGGATATCAGTGTCTGTGACAGCAGTGGCGCGCTTGCCGTTACCGCCAATGCGCGCAACGTGACCCTGCTGTCCGGCAGCCGCATGGCAGTCACGCGAGGGGGCAATGCGAGTTGTGGTGTCACGACAGTGGTGGAAGAAGCGGAGGAGGCTCCATGAACAAGCCCGTCGACGCACGCCAGCAGGCCGGTGTGTCGCTGATCGAAGTGCTGGTTGCGCTGTTTGTGCTTGCCTTCGGCATGCTTGGCATTGCCGGCATGCAGACGATGGCGATGAAGGCGAACCAGAGCGCGTTCGAACGGAATGCTGCGGTGATCTCCGCCAATTCCATCGTCGAACGCATACGCAGCAACCAGCGCTGGGAACGTGACGGCAGCTATAACCGCGCCCTGCCCACGGGGGCCTGCACGGCGCCGGAAGGCACGGATCGCGTATCGGTGGATGTTCGGCTCTGGCTTGGCGAACTGACGACAAATCTCGGCGACGCGGCCTGCGGCGGTATTAACTGCGCGGGCGACCCGGTGTTCTGCCGCATTTCGGTGCGCTGGGACGACAGTCGGGTGCAGGGCGGCGCAGCGGCGCAGATTTTTGAAGTGGACGTACGCATATGAGGCGGCATACACACAAGCAGCACGGTATTTCGCTGGTCGAGGTAATGGTGGCGCTCGCACTGGGGCTGATCGTATCGGTCGGTGCATTGTCGCTGATGCTGGGCAACCGCCAGTCCTACCGCACGACCGAGGCGCTGGCGCGGGTGCAGGAGGCGACGCGCATTACCTTCGACCTGATGTCGCGCGACCTGCGCGCCGCCGGCATCAATGCCTGCAGTGGCGGCGTACGGGTGATGAACCTGCTCGCCGACCCGACGACCTCCCGCTGGTGGACGGACTGGACGGGCGGCCTGCGCGGATTCGACGACGGCGATGTATCGACGGCGGTTGCATTCGGCTCGGCCTTGGAGAACCGGGTTGCCAACACCGACATGATCGAACTGATGCACGCATCGACCACCGCGTTTCCAGTCAAGGTACATAACGCGTCCGCTGCGGAAGCGACACTCGCCGGGCTGACCGTGCCGGCTCGCTCAATCGCGCTGGAGAAGCCGGGCGGGCAGAGCCACGGATTCGTGGCAGGGGATCTGCTCGTAGTCTGTGACTACGAGGACACGACCCTGTTCCAGGTGACCGGCGTGGATGCCGGCACGAACTCGGTTTCACACGCTTCGCGCGCCGATGTCGCCGTGACTCCAGGTAATTGCGCGAATACGCTGGGCTTCCGCGCCCTGTGCACCTCCGCGGTCGCCCGCAACTTCCAGCCGGGTTCCCAGGTGATGCGCTTCGAACCTGTTGCCTGGTTCGTCGGCAACAACAACCGCACCGGCAGCGAGAGCAGCCCGACCTCTCTTTACCGCATCCGCGTCGTCAACGATGGCGCCGGGAACGCAGCTCCGGTGGTCGAGGAGGTGGTCGAAGGGGTGCGCAACATGCAGTTCCGCTACATGTACGACCGCGATGATTCATACCGTTTTGCATCGGGCTCGAACAAGGTCGAAGACTGGCGCCTCGTTACGGGGATCGAGATCACTCTCACCATCGAGTCACCGGAATCCGGCACGACCACCAGCACGACGCAGCCGCGGCTGACACGCACGCTTACACACGTGGTCAATCTGAGGAATCGTGTGCCATGAAAGTCCATCTTCATCTCGGGGCCCGTCAGCGTGGTGCGACCCTGCTGATCGCGCTGGTCATGCTGGTCGTGATGACGCTGCTCGGCCTGGCCAGCATACGCAGCACCAGCATGCAGGAACGCATGGGTGCCAATCTGTATGACCGGAGTCTTGCCTTTCAGGCCGTTGAATCGGCATTGCGCGAGGCTGAGGCGCAGATCACCATCAATACTTTGGTAACCAACGGCGCCGGATTTTATTGCCCCGCGAACCTTAATCCGTTGATTTCGCCCAGCGGAAAGCTCAGCTGTGCAGCCCCCGGGCCGTCGGCCACCGAATCGGCCACCGAGAGCGAAACGCCCTCGGCTTCCAGTGCGACCTACGTTGAACGCTGGAAGGACCCGGCCACGACCTGGGCCAGCGCCACCACCTGGTGGGGCAGCGTCGACGACGACATGAAGGCGCGGCTGGGCGGAGTGAACCGCCAGCCGCAATACATCATCGAGTACATGGGGCAGTCGGAGGACGGTACCGGCTGTGGTCAGAGCGGTAACACCAATTGCCGTGGGCCGCGCTATCGCGTCACCGCCCGCATGCCTCCGTTGGATGGTCTTCCAAACGTCATCCTCCAGACCAACTACCGGCCGTGAGTCCATTCGGAGTACGCATCATGAGCGCAATCCCCTCTCGATCCAGCTGGCGCAAACACGCGCTGAGTGCCGCAGTGCTATCGGCTTTTGCGTCGGCGCCGGCAATGTCGCAGACCGAGATTTCGAATCTGCCGCTGGTGCTGAATGTCACCGCTGCGCCGAATGTCATGATGATTCTCGACAACTCGGGGTCAATGCTTTACGAGACGCTGCCCGACTACTTCCGCGACATCTGGGATTTCGAACTGGCGATGCGCAATACGGGCAGCACCAGCGTGTACATGCCGGATTACGACGATCTGAACATTTTCAATCTGGCGCTCAGGTCGTCGTCGCTGAACCGCATCTACTACAACCCCAACGTCACCTACCGTACCTGGACGAACGCGGACGGAACCGGCTATGCCCAGTCCTCACCGACGGCCGCGCCGATCCGTCCGGGGGCCACCACAACGATAGACCTGACGACGGAAAAGACGCACACCTTCCGCTGGCGGACGAATACGACGGCCACGACGTTCTCCGCCAGTTCGGCGGCGGTGCCGCGCACCTTCTCCTGCCCGGACGGACCCGACGGCAACACGCAACCGGACGACACCTGCGCCCAGACCTACGCACCCATGACCTTCTTCGTCCACAAGGGCACAGGATCGATCTACGAGCGGGCGAACTATTACCGCTATCGCATCGTTGGCGCTGCCGCCACTCGCAAGGACATGGCGGATGGCACCGAAATCGCGGTAACCAGCTTCAGCTGGGCGGGCGGCATCACGCGCACGCTGGATCAGGAAAAGCAGAACTTCGCCAACTGGTACACCTACAACCGCAGTCGTATCAATGCAGCGAAAGGCGGGGTGAGCTACGCCTTTTCCACGCTGGGGCAGAACTACCGGGTGGGTTTCCGCACCATCAACGGCACGACGGGATGGCTGGATATCCCGACCGACGGCACCTTCTCGGACACGAATCGCAGCAATTTCTTCACCAGCCTGTTCGACGCCGTGGCCGACGGCAACACGCCGCTGCGCGTATCGCTGTGGAACGCTGGCGCCTACTTCTCGACCTCGGCGCCCTGGGGGCCGAACGTCGGCGGCGCACCGCTGAGCTGCCGTCAGAGTTTTTCCATTCTGACCACCGATGGCTATTACAACGACAACAGTACGATCTACGCCACCGCTGGCAATGCCGACGGCACCAAGGGGCGGCCCTACGCCGATACGCAGTCGGTCACGCTCGCAGACATCGCGATGTACTACTACGACACCGATCTGCAGCCCGACATCGACGACAACGTGCCGACCACTCCGGAGGATGGCAACAACCGGCAGCACATGAACACCTTCGGCGTGTCCTTCGGTCTGACCGGCTCGCTGAACACGGCAACCGATCTGGCACGCCTGACCTCCGGCGAGATATCCTGGCCGAGCATTTCCACCGACGCCGGCAAGCTCGACGACCTGTGGCACGCGACGATCAACGGCCGCGGCCAGTTCGTTAACGCGGGTGACCCGCAGGAATTTGCAGATGGCCTGAAGGGCGCACTGGACTCCATCGTCGCGCGTACTGCATCGTCGTCCAACCTCGGCGTGTCCTCAGCCCAGCTGCGGCAGGGCAGCCGGGTGTTCCAGGCGAGATTCACCAGCGAGGTGTGGACCGGTGACATCTTTTCCTTCCTGATCGGCAGTGACGGCGAAATTCCCACCGAACCCGAGTGGCGTGCCTCGGAACGGGTACCGGCGCCGGCCAGCCGCAACATCTACACACGCAATGGCAGCACTGCGGTCCCTTTCGTGTGGGACCAGCTCAGCGACGCGCAGAAGGCCACCCTGGGCAACAACAGCGCCGTGCTCGATTACCTGCGGGGCGTGCGCAGCGGCGAGTCGAGCGAAGGCGGTACCTTCCGCAACCGCTCTTCGCTGATCGGCGACATCGTGCATTCGTCGCCAGTTTATGTGGCGGAGCCGGACGACTTCGCCTACGAGCGCTTTTCCTGGCCCGGCGCCGATACCTATCAGACCCACCGGACACTGCGTTCGGACCGCACGCCGATGCTCTACGTCGCAGCCAACGACGGCATGCTGCACGGCTTCGTCGCCAGTACGGGTGCGGAGCGCTTCGCCTACGTACCGTCGTCGTCGCTGGCGCAGATGTATCAGCTGACCCGGCCCAGCTACACCCACCAGTTCATCCACGACGGCGCACTGACTGTGGCCGACGTCTATGACGCCGGTACCGCGAACGCATGGCGCACGCTGCTGGTGGGTTCCACCGGCCGAGGCGGGCGTCAGCTCTATGCGCTCGATGTCAGCGATCCGTCCATCCCGGCCGACAACCCGGCCGGCAGGCGCGTCATGTGGGAATTCTCGGACGCTGACTTTGGAAAATTCACCGGCAGGCCGGTCGTTGGCCGGATGAATAACGGCGACTGGGCGGTGCTGGTGGGCAACGGCTACAACAGCAATGAGTACAAGGGCTTCCTGTTCGTCGTCAATGCGACGACCGGTGCGTTGATACAGAAGATCGACACCGGCGCCTGCCCGGAGACCGATGACCCGTGCGTCAGCAACGGTCTGGGCGAAGTGACGACCTGGGACGAGGACAGCGACGGCGACATCGATTACGTCTATGCCGGTGATCTGCGCGGCAATCTGTGGCGTTTCGACGTTACCTCGGACACGCCGTCCCAGTGGAAGGTGTCCTTCGGCACCGATACGTCGCCGCTGCCGCTGTTCCGCGCGCGCAACGGATCGGGGACGCCGCAGCCGATCACCTCCAGGGTTGAGGTATTGCTTGATCCTTCCACCGGCACGCGCTGGGTGTCCTTCGGCACCGGCCAGTTCCTTGGCGACACCGATCGCTCCAGTACCGCACTGCAGACCTGGTACGGTCTTTACGATAATTACGCGAATGCGGCCACCTCGCCGGTGAGCGGCCGCTCGGATCTCGCCCAGCGCGTTGTGCTGGTCGAAACCACGCAGACGACAACGACGGAGACGGAGAACGCCGAGGGCGAGACCGAAACGATCAGCGAGAGCGTCAAGGTGAGGGTCATTTCCGCCCAGGGTGACACGACAGGTGGCGACCGGGTCATCGATGCGGACGGCACCTACATCCGCAAGGGCTGGTATCTCGATCTTGTGCCGCCCTCCGGCACGGCAGCTGGCGAACGCATGATCTACGGCGTGCAGGCCTTCGGCGGTGCATTGTTCGCGACCAGTGCGATTCCGGCCGACGATCCCTGCACACCGGGCGGCTCCGGCTGGCTGATGGCGATCGATCCTTATACCGGTAGCCGCCTCGACAGCGACCTGTTCGCCAGCAGGAGCCAAGTGACCGTGACCTCGGGCGATTCGAGCACCAATTACTACGTCAGCGCGGTCAGTACCGGTTCGATGCCCTCCAGCCCCATCCTCGTGCGCAACGAAGGCAGCTCGAGCAACCAGAGCGGCGGGACGAAGGTGGGACTCTCGGACGCGCTTATTAACCCCACCGATCTCGGTATCCTGCGCGAGCGCCTGAACCTTAAGGACCGCTTCGGCCGGATTTCCTGGCGCGAACTGATCGCCGACTGACACGGAATACACACAGATGAACACTGCCAACAACACTCGCCTGCAGCGCGGCTTCACGCTGATCGAACTGATGATCGTGGTCGCCATCATCGGCATCCTCGCGGCGATTGCCTATCCGAACTACACGCAGTACGTGATCGACAGCCGGCGCGCGACGGCCGCCGCCTGCCTGTCCGAACAGGCGCAGGCGCTCGAACGCTTTTTCACCACCACGCTGTCCTACGTCGGCGGCGGCACCAACCTGAATACCCGACAGTGCGTCACCGACCTGGCGGGCTTCTACACCTTCGCGTCCGACATCGACGACGACACACCACGCGCATTCGCGATCACTGCGACGCCGCTCAACGCCCAGTTGAATAACGACAGCAAGTGCGGCTGCGTGCTGACGCTGAACCAGACGGGCACCAAGGGCGCGTCCGGTTCGGCTGCGCGCTGTTCGACCGCGGCCGGTGTGTCGGCCTGCTGGAAGTGAGTGGCAGACACCGAAATTGACACGGAACGGCGTGCCGCCAGCGAGGGGACGCTCAAGCTGCAAGGTGGGCAGGCCGTATACGACTGATCGTCCCTCACCTCGTCGCACATGTCCGGCCCCCATCCACAGTCGGGTTTCACGCTGCTGGAACTGATGATCACGGTCGCCATCCTGGCCGTGATCGCTGCGTTCGCGGTGCCGTCCTTCCAGTCGCTGATCATGCTTAACCGTCTGGCCAGCGAGGCGAACGAACTGGTCGCCGCGCTCGGGCAGACGCGCACCGAGGCGATACGCGTGAACCGGCGCGTCATCCTCTGCCGCGCAGCGACCGACGGCGGCACGGTCGCCGCGGCCACCGGCTGCGTGGCCGGCGCCGGGCGCTGGGCCGGCTGGATGGTATTCGTCGATGCCGACGGCAGCGGCACCTACAACCCGAACGCGGCGAGCAATCCGGACGAGGTGCTCATCCGCACGCACGTCTTTCACGGCAACCTTCTTCAGACCGTGTCCGGCAATGCGCTTGCCGGCGCCGGTAACCGCATTGTGTTCCGACCCGACGGCCTCGCGCGCGCGCCCGGCCAGACCCTGCTGCAAACGGCCACGCTGCGGCTGTGCGAGGCATCGGCGACGATGCAGCAGAACGCGCGCGACGTCCGGCTGGGCGGTGGCAGCCGCGTCAGCGTGGCGCGCGCCACCTCGGCCGCTTGCGCCGCGCCGGAGGACGTCTGATGCGCGCGCCTGCGGGGCAGTCCGGCATTTCGCTGATCGAGGTGTTGGTCGCCATTTTCGTGCTGGCCATCGGCATGCTCGGCATGGCCGCGCTGCAGATGGCCTCGCTGCGTTCCAATCAGAGCTCCTACGAGCGCAGTGCGGCCGTCATGGCGGCCTATACGATGATCGACCGCCTGCGCGCCGACGTTACCGCGGCGCGCGCCGGCAGCTACAACCTCGCCCTCGACGACGACTGTGCGTCGCCGGGCGGATCGACCTTTCCGGAGACCCAACTCGCGGCCTGGCTGGCCGATCTGCAGACCAGCATGGGTCCGTCCGCTTGTGGCGGCGTGACCTGCAGCGCGGGGGCGACCGCCAGCTGTGTCATCAGCGTGCGCTGGGACGACAGCCGGGTGCAGGGCGGCCTGAGCAACCAGACCTTCAGCATCGAGGCTCGGCTGTGATCAGGCGCGGGCAGGGTGGCAGCACGCTGATCGAGCTGATGATCGCGCTCACGCTCGGACTGTTCATCATCGGCGCCGCGATCGCGCTGATGCTGAGCAACCGGCAGACCTACGACACGACCGAAGGTCTGTCGCGCATCCAGGAATCGACGCGCACCGCATTCGAACTGCTGGCCCGTGACATCCGCGAAGCCGGGCTCAATTCCTGCGGCGGCGCGCTGCAGTTCGTCAATGTGCTGACCAATCCGTCGTCGCTGTGGTGGACGCAATGGAACGGCGGCATACGCGGCTACGGCGGCAGCGACGCCTTCGCCGGCGCGGCCTTCGGTTCGGGCGTCGGTCAGCGCGTGGCCGGTACCGCGGCGCTGCACATCATGCGCAGCGGCAGCCAGCCGCAGACGGTGGCCAACCACGATACCGGCAGCCAGTTGCTGACGCTCAGTCCGCGCAACAGCGCGCTGTCGGCCGGCGATCTGGCCATTGTCTGCAATTTCAGTCAGGCCAGCCTTTTCCAGGTGTCTGCAGCCGACGCGAGCACGGCGTCGCACGGCATCGGCGGCTCGCCGGGCAATTGCTCGCGCGGTCTCGGCTTCGCCAATCCGCCCGACTGCAGCGAAACCGGTCAGACCTACCGCTTCGAGGCCAACGCCGTGGTGATGCGGCTGGAGTCCCTGGCCTGGTATGTGGGGAACACCGGCCGTACATCGACGACATCGCGATCGCTCTATCGCGTAGCGCCGCAGAACGAGGCCGGCACGCTATCGCTGGTGACCGAAGAGGTGCTTGACGGCGTGATCGACCTGCAGCTCGACTATCTGATCGAGGGCGGCAGCGCCTACGTCGCTGCATCGGCGGTGACCGACTGGAACGCGGTGACCGGTGTGCGCATGCGTCTGACGATAGAGGAACCGGATCGCCCCGCAGCAGTGACCGACCGCGTGCGCCGGACGATGACGCACGTCGTCACGCTCAGGAACCGGATGTCATGAGCGCCCGTCAGCCGCATGCGCAGCGTGGCGTCACCCTGGTGGTGGCGCTGATGCTGCTGATCGCCATCACGCTGCTCGGTCTGGCCAGCATGCGCGGCACCGGCATGCAAGAGCGCATGAGTGCCAATCTGTACGACCGCGCGATCGCCTTCCAGGCCGCCGAATCGGCGCTGCGCGAAGCGGAGGCGCTGCTCGCCACAGGCACGGCCGGGCCGTTCGACGGCACGGTCAGCGGCCTCTACCCGAAGCCTTCGCCGGGCGCCGAGGATTTCGCCAATCGATGGGAGGCGGCCGCGACGGTCTGGGCCAGCGCCTCGGTGTGGTGGGAGGGAGCCGACGCCGACACGCGCGCCAAGGCCGCTGGCGCGCCGCAATACATCATCGAGGATCTCGGTATCTGGCCGTCCACGCCCGACTGCGATACGGTCACCACCATCGCCGCCGACTGCCTGAAACCGCGCTACCGCATCACGGCGCGCAGCGCACCGGTGTCCGGCCGACCTTCGGTGTTGCTGCAGACCACTTACCGGCCATGACCATGCACCCGCTTCCCGTCCTCTACCGCTTCCTCGCTGCGCTGCTGCTGGCCTGCCTTGCAGGGCAGCCTTTGCGCGCGGCGGTCGATATCGCTGACGCACCGATCATGGTGGGCAGCGCGGTCGCGCCCAACCTGATGTTCCTGCTCGACGACTCCGGCTCGATGCAGTGGGAAGTCATGCCGGACGAGAACCTCTATTCGGCCTACTATCTGTTTCCAATCCCGTTCGGGCTGTACGGCGGCAACACCTATACCTCGCAGGTGCCGACCTTCCAGGACAACAACATCCACAACTTCTTCAGCCGGTCACCGGACAACAACGCGGTGTTCTACAACCCGCAGACAACCTACAAGCCCTGGATACGCCACACTGGCGTCAGCTTCGGCGACGTGTCCCCGACGGCGGCACCTTACAACCCGTCCGACACCTCTCGCGGCACGCTCAATCTCACTGCGTCGCAGACGCAATCGGCGTACTGGTTCACCAACACGTCGAACACCAACCAGAATTCCGCGAGCTACGCCTGCGGTCCGCCGTGCAACCAGACCTTCCAGCCGATCACCTTCTTCATCTATCGGGGCAGCGGCTCGCGGGTCAGTGCGGCCAATTACACCAAGTACCAGATCCGCGGCACGCGGGCCTACAAGCGCGACCCGGTCACCGCAGCAGAGGGCGAGATCACCAGCTTCAGCTGGCCCAATGGCGTCACCCGCACGGTTGCGCAGGAAACACAGAACTTCGCCAACTGGTTCAGCTACTACCGCAGTCGCATCCTCGCGGCGCGTGCCGGCGCGTCGATCGCCTTTGGCCAGCTCGGTACCAATTACCGGGTGGGTTTCCGCACCATCAACGGCGACGGGCAACTGCTGATACCGACCAGCGGAACGTTCAGCGGCAGCAATCGCGAAACCTGGTTCCAGCGTTTGCTCGAAACCGACATCAGCACCAGCGGCACACCGCTGCGCACGGCACTGAACTGGGCCGGCAACTACTTCGAGAACAAGACAGGAACCGACGACCCGTGGAAGGACGCGGCCTACACCAATCCGCTGGCCTGCCGGCAGTCCTTCACCATCCTGACCACCGACGGCTATTGGGGCGACACGTTTTCGCTGCCGGCGGGCAGCCAGAATGCGGACGGCAGCGAGCCGCTGCCCTACCGTGACACGCACAGCAACACGCTGGCGGACGTCGCGATGCACTATTACAAGCGCGATCTGCGTACCGGCATCGCCAACAATGTTCCGACCAGCAGCCGCGACCCGGCGAACTGGCAGCACATGGTCACCTTCGGCCTGTCGCTGGGCACCAGTGGCACGCTGAACCCGGCCACCGATCTGCCGGCGCTCACCGCCGGCACCAAGACCTGGCCGAATCCGACGCTGAGCTCACCCGCCAAGCTGGACGACCTCTGGCACGCCAGCCTGAACGGCCGCGGTGGCTTCGTGAATGCGTCCAATCCCACGCAGTTCATCGACGGACTGTCGGCCATGCTGACCGACATCGGCGAGCGGGTAGCCTCCAGCGGCACGGTGGCGGCAACCAGTACGTCGGTCACGTCGAACACGTTGCTGTTCCAGGCCCGTTTCGTCGGCGGCGACTGGACGGGCGACCTGTGGGCGACGCGCATCCTGACCGACGGCACGCTGGCGAGCACCCCGAGCTGGAAGGCGTCCGAGCACCTGCCGACGCCGGCCAGTCGGTCCATCTACACCTGGTCGGGCACCGCCGGCATTCCGTTCCAGTGGGCCAACCTGACGGCGGCGCAGCGCACCACGCTCGGCTCGTCGGCCGTCCTCGACTACCTGCGTGGCGTGACCTCCGGCGAGGCGCGCAACGGCGGCAGTTACCGCAACCGTTCATCAGTGCTGGGCGACATCGTGAATTCGGCGCCGCTCTATGTCGGCGCAGTGACCGATCTGCGACTCGACCGCTTCGGCTGGACCGGCGCCAGCACCTACCAGGACCACCGCGCGGCGGTCGCATCGCGACGCGAAATGGTCTATGTCGCGGCCAACGACGGCATGCTGCACGCCTTCGACGCGCGCACCGGTGACGAGCGCTTCGCCTTCGTGCCCAGCGGCGCGCTGGCGACGATGAAGACGCTGGCGAACACCGATTACGCGCACAAATTCATCAACGATGGCTCGGCCGTCGTCGCCGAGGTGTATTTCGGTGGCGCGTGGCGCACGGTGCTGGTCGGCACGCAGGGGCGCGGCGGCAAGAGCGTGTACGCGCTCGACATCACCAATCCGGACGGCTTCGCCGCGAACAAGGTGCTGTGGGAATTTACGCACACCAGCCTCGGCCAGACCACCGGCACGCCGGTCATCACCCGGCTCAATGACGGCAACTGGGCGGTCGTCGTCGGCAATGGCTACAACAGCACCAATGCGCGCGCCGAGCTGTTCGTGCTGAACATTTCGAACGGCGCGCTGCTTGCGCGCATCGACACGCTGCGCGGCTCCAGCGGTACGCCGAACGGCCTGGCCGCGGTGGAGGGCGTCGACGTCGATCGCGACGGCGACACCGATTTCGTCTATGGCGGCGACCTGCTCGGCAATCTGTGGAAGTTCGACCTGAGCAATGCTGCGCCGGCGCAGTGGCGCGTGGCCTACGGCACCACGGCCGCACCCGATCCGCTGTTCACGGCGCGCAGCGCGAGCAATGCGGTGCAGCCGATCACCGGCGGCGTGAGCGTCGGTTTCAATCCGGCCGACCGCAAGCTGTGGGTGTTCTTCGGCACCGGCCGCTATCTGTCGACAGGCGACCTGTCCACCACGGCAACGCAGACCTGGTACGGGCTGAACGACACCGGCAGCACCATCGCCAGCCGCAGCAATCTGGCGCAACGCGTCATTCTGGAGGAGGGCGCGACGGGGCAGGGCGACCGCTATCGCGTCATTTCCAAGCCGGGCGACACGACGGGCGGCAGCACGATGACCAACAAGCGCGGCTGGTACATCGACCTGACCTCGCCGACCGCCGGTGCCGAAGGAGAACGCATGGTTTTCGCACCGGTGCTGGGCGCCAGCACGCTGTTCGCGAGCACCCTCATCCCGAGTGACGATCCCTGCGAGCCGGGCGGCCGCGGCTGGGTACTGGGTGTGAATCCATTCACTGGCGGCCGCCAGGACTTCGATGTGTTCGACTTCAACCGCGATGGCGGCGTCGATGCCGGCGACCAGGTCAATCTGGCCAATGGCGACGGGACTAACCGCAAGGTGGTCGGCAGCGGTTACAGCACGGACAGCCTGCCGGGCAGTCCGCTGCAACTGGGCAAGCAGCAGGTCGTGGGTGGATCTGACGGCAATGCGCAGACACGCCGCGTGTCGGACGGGCTGCGATCCGGACGCGTGTCGTGGAAAGAGATACTGAGGGACTGACGATGAAAGCCTTGATTGCCGGACTGATGTGCCTGGTCACCGGCGGCGCGCACGCGGCCGAACCTTTGTCGCCGATCGCCAATCCGTCGCTGTACGAATCGCGCGGCACGGTCGGCAGCGTGGACAGCGCGTCCGGCACACTGATGATAGGCGGCAAGCGCTACAAGGCGAACGCCAACACGGTCATCTTCATCGACGACGGTCGCGGCAACGTGCGCAAGGCACTGAAGCTGGCCGACATTCCGCCGAATGTACCGGTCAGCTTTTCAGCCGGCGAGGACGGACAGGTCTCGCAGATCTACGTAGGCAGCGGAATCCAGCCGTTCCGGCCGTAGTCGCGAGGCCGCAGGGACCAGACGGGAACAGCACTCGATCGAGGATGTGTGGCGGTTTCGAGTGCTTCGAACCCATCGAACGCACCGACATCCCCGATATTGATAGTTCTGAAAATTACTGTTTTCAGAACTTACATCAATATAAAAGAAGAACCTCTCAACGCATTGATCAGAAACGCCTCACCTGCCACCTGTTTCCGCGAAAAAACCGGAAATTCAGGCTGAAGTGAACAGATGTGCGATCAGCGCAACACCGATCGCCGCGACCGCGAGCGAAGTCCACGACGCGAGCCCGCTCATGTAGCCGTCGGGAATTTCCACCGGCTTCAGGGTCGCCAGCACGCGCCGGTACTGCACGACCGCCAGCGTCACTGAAATCGAGCCCAGTGCGATCAGCGCGACGCCTATCCAGAAAGACAAGCCGTGCGGCGCACCGTTGAGCGTCTTCTGATTGCCCAGCATCGCGACGAACAGTGCGAAGCGTTCGATGGCGAAACCGAAGGCCATCAGCGCAAGCGCGGTGCGCGACCACGCGAGCAGCGTGCGTTCGGCGGCGAAGAAAACGCGCGGATCGTTCAGGTCCGACATGCTCAGCCTTGCGCCGGCGGACGCCGGCGGTAGGTCACGACCAGCACGTCGCGCCAGGCCGGCTTCGACGGATCGAGCGGATGGATGGGCGTCACACCGTGCAGCGCCCGCTGGTCATTCACCAGCGCCGCGTCGCAGGGCGCCGTCAGCGTAAAACTGTCCAGACGCTTGCCTTCGGGCGAGAAGATTTCCGTGGTGCCGCTTTCGACGTTCTCCCGCCGCACCATCATGACCAGCACGAAATCGACGCCATCGCGATGCACGCCCTCGGGCGTCGGCTTGCCCTCGCCGTCAGCGCGCGCTTCGATGCGGAACTGATGTACCTCGATGTGCGCGTCGTGGCCCGGATGCAGGCGCTGGAACACCGCCAGCCCGAACTGCGCCACCGTCTGCATGGTCGAGCCGCCGAGCACCTGCGGCCGTACCGGCTCGAAGTGGCGCTCGACGCCGCCATTCAGCGTGTTGTAGTCCAGGCTCTGGTAATGCGGCTGGTGCGGCTCGAACTGGATGCGCAATCCGTCGGCCGGCGCACTGAGCACCGCGTAACGGCGACGACGGTAGCGGCCGCCGTCCGCCATATAGGTATCCGTTTCCAGATCGCCCCAGCTGGCGGCGAATACGTCCCAGTCGGCGCGCCAGCCGGAACGCAGGCTGGACAGCGCGTCGCGTACCTGTGCCGACGGCAGGAAACAGAAATCATGGGCCGCAACGTTCTCGGCGAGCGCGCGGGCAAAAGTGCCGGTATTCAGGGAGGGGGACATCTGTGACAGAACGACGAAAACCGCGAAAGCAGGGACGATACTCCCCTGCCCCCGGCAACGCACGCGCCGACCCGATTTAGAATCGGTGCCCCGCCGGAGATCCCGTCACATGCCCCGCTTCTGCGCCAACCTGTCACTGCTGTTCACCGAACACCCCTTCACCGAGCGCTGGGCCGCTGCCGCCCGCGCCGGTTTTCACGGCGTCGAATGCCATTTCCCGTACGACGAACCGGCTGCCTTACTGGCCGAGGAAGTGCGCCGCAACGGGCTTGAGCAGGTGCTGTTCAATCTGCCGCCGGGCGACTGGGCCGCGGGCGAGCGCGGCATCGCCTGCCTGCCCGACCGCGTCGCCGAATTCGAGGAGGGCGTTGGCCGCGCCATCGACTACGCCCGCGCACTCGGTTGCCGGCGCATCAACTGCCTGGCCGGCATCGCACCGATTGGCGCCGAACGCGGCGAGCTGCTGGCGGTGATGGAGCGTAATCTGCGCTTCGCGGCGCGCGCGCTGGCGCGGGAAAACATCGAACTGCTGGTCGAGCCGATCAACGACCGCGACATGCCGGGCTTCCTGCTGAACCGCTCGGCCGACACGCTGGCGCTGATCGAACGCGTCGGCGAAGCCAACGTGAAGCTGCAGTACGACATCTATCACATGCAGATCATGGAAGGTGACCTCGCCCGCACGCTGCAGCGCGAACTGCCGCGCATCGGCCACGTGCAGATCGCCGACAACCCGGGCCGGCACGAACCGGGCAGCGGCGAGATCAACTACCCCTTCCTGTTCGACTGGCTGGACCGCATCGGCTACACCGGCTGGGTCAGCGCGGAATACGTCCCGGCCGGCGATACGGTCGCCGGCCTGGGCTGGATGCCACGCTGAACTTCAGGGCAGCGAGAAGCCGTCGGCGGCCAGCACCTTGCGTGCGGGGTCCGACTGCAGGAAGCGGGCGAAACGCTCCCCCTCGCTGCCGGGCGCAGACAGCACGACCAGTCCGTAGTCGGCACCGACCGCCAGCGCCGGCGGAAGCGCCACCTCCTGCAGTGCCGGTACTTCGCGCCGTGCCAGCCGCGTGTTGGTGCAGTAGGTGACGAACAGGTCGGCCTGGCCATCGTCCACCACCCAGGCGTAGACGTTGCGCCCCGCTGGCGGCTTCGCCGAATCGGCGGCACCAGTGAGCTGCCTGCCGCGCGCCGCCAGCGCACGACCGATGCCTGGCCGCAGCGCGTCGGCGCGCTGGAACATCTGCACCGCGTAGTCGCCTGCCGGGTCGGCCTTCGGCGTCGATACACCGAGCTTCAGATCGCGATCGAGCATGGCGTCGAGCGCGCTCTCCGGAGTGACCGTCAGGCCCGGCCGCACCAGCAGGCACAGTTCGTTACGCGCGAAGCGTTCGACCCTGGCTGCCTTGCCGGCATCGACGAAAGTCTGCGGGTGCGTCATGTTGGCCGACGCGAACACGTCGGCCCTGGCACCGGCCGCGATCTTCTCGCGCAGTACGCCGCTCGGCCCGAACTCGAAGCGGGGCGCCGGCCCGCCCTGCTCCGCATACATCTTGCCGAGCTGGGTGAACACCGACTTCAGGCTGCCGGCGGCATGCACCGACGCACCGTCGGCCTGCGCCACGCCGGCCAGCAGCGAAGTGCAGGCCGCCACGATGAGCGCACGCATGGTCACTTGGCCGCGTTCGGGAAGAACAGCTGCTGGCCGTCGATCTTGTAGTCGGCGATCGCCTTCTGGCCTTCGGCCGACACCACCCAGTCGATGAAGGCCTGCCCGTCCGCCTTCTTCACGTGCGGGTGCTTGTCCGGATTGACCAGGATGACGCCGTACTGGTTGAACAGGCGCTTGTCGCCCTCGACCGAGATGGTCAGGTCGGCGCGGTTCTTGAACGACAGCCAGGTGCCGCGGTCGGCCAGGATGTAGGCGTTCATCGACGCCGCGGTGTTCAGCGCCGGGCCCATGCCGGAGCCGGTGTCGCGGTACCAGGCGCCCTTGACCGCGTCGAGATCGACGCCGGCCGCTTTCCACAGACGCAGCTCGGCGGCGTGCGTGCCGCTCTTGTCGCCACGCGACACGAAGGGGGCCTGTGCGGCCTGGATGGCCTTCAGCGCTTCGGTGATGTCCTTGCCGCCCGCCACCTTGGCCGGATCCGACTTCGGGCCGACCAGGATGAAGTCGTTGTACATGACCTCCTGCCGCTTCACGCCGTAGCCTTCGGCGATGAATTTCTCTTCCGCCGCCTTGTCGTGCACGAACACCACGTCGGCGTCGCCGCGGCGCGCCATGTCCAGCGCCTGTCCGGTGCCGAGCGCGACGACGCGCACTTCGATGCCGGTCTTCGCCTGGAAGATGGGCAGCAGGTGTTTGAACAGACCCGACTGTTCGGTCGAGGTGGTCGACGACACGGTGATGAAGCGATCGGCAGCGTGGGCGAAGGGCGTGGCCAGCGTGATCGCGACCGCTGCGGCGGTGGCGATGAATGAACGGCGGATCAGGTCCATGAAAGCTCTCCTCTGAGGTAATGCCCGGCTTCGGCCGAGCGCGGTGCGGCAAAGAAATCGGCCACCGGCGTGTGTTCGGTGATGCGGCCGGTGTCGACGAAAACGATGTCGTCGGCCAGGCGACGGGCCTGGCCGAGGTGATGGGTGACCATGACGATGGAACAGCCGTCGTCGGCGATGACGCGGATCAGCCGCTCGACTTCCGCTGCGGCGCCCGGGTCGAGACTGGCGGTCGGCTCGTCGAGGAAGAGCACGCGCGGGCGCAGCGCCCAGGCGCGGGCCAGCGCCACCCGTTGCTGCTCCCCGCCGGACAGCACACGCGCCGGGCGGTCGGCCAGCGCCGAAAGACCGACGCGCTCCAGCACGTCGAGCGCGCGCGTGCGACGCTCGGCCGCCGGCACACCGGCCAGGTAGAGCGCGTAAGTCACGTTGTCGAGCACGCTACGGCGGAGCATGACCGGGCGCTGGAACACCATGGCCTGCACCGGCGTGCCGCTGCCGCCGTTCCACAGGATGCGGCCGGCGGTCGGTTCGATCAGGCCGTGCATCAGGCGCATCAGCACGCTCTTTCCCGCGCCGTTCGGGCCGAGTATCAGCGTGCGCCGCCCTGCTTCGATGCGCAGCGACACGTCGCGGATGAGCGCGCGGTCGCCCGCCTCGTAGCGCAGCGCCTCCAGCGTGAGCAGTACGTCAGCCATGGCGCCGCACCGCCCATTCGCGTACCGCGTGCGCCAGCGCATTCAGTATCAGCACGATGGAAATGAGGATGAAGCCCAGCGCCAGCGCCAGCGGCAGGTCGCCCTTGCTGGTTTCGAGCGCGATGCTGGTAGTCATGACGCGGGTGACGCCGTCGATGTTGCCACCGACGATCATGACCGCCCCCACCTCCGCGACCGCGCGGCCGAGACCGGCCAGCACCGCCGTCGATAGCGAGAAGCGCGTATCGACCAGCAGCGTCAGCGCGGCGCGCGGCGTCGAGGCGCCGAGCGAACGCAGCTGCTCCTCGTAGTCGCGCCACGCGTCGGCGACGATCTGCCGCGACAGCGCGGCGATGATGGGCGTGATCAGCACCACCTGTGCAATCACCATCGCGGTCGGCGTAAACAGCAGGCCGAAGGAGCCGAGCGGGCCGGCGCGCGACAGCAGCAGATAGACCAGCAGGCCAATCACCACCGGCGGCAGGCCCATCATGCCGTTAAGGATGACGGTCAGCGGCTTGCGACCCGGAAAGCGGCCGACCGCCACCGCAGCGCCGATCGGCAGACCCAGGCAGGCGGCGAGGAAAACGGCGGTCAGACTCACCTGCAGGCTCAGCGCGACGATGTGCAGCAGATTGGCGTCGGCGGCGACGATCAGACTGCCGGCGGTGGCGAAGCTTTCGCTCATTGTGCTCATGGCGCCGGCTCCGCGATGATCAGCAGGTCGAGCACGGCTGCGGCCGCGGCACTGACTTCAAGCGTGTAACGCAGACCGGCTTCAAGTCGGTAGATCAGTTCCTTCTGCACGCCCTCGCCGCGCAGACAGCGCAGCGGGCGCATGTAAACAGGCAGCGGCCCCCCGGCCGGCAACAGCACCTCGATCCAGGCGCGCTCGCTGCTCATGACGCGGTAGATGCCGGCCGACGGAACCGTGAAGTCGAGGATGCCGGCGTGGCCGGCGGTGCGCCGCCCCGGTGCCCGCAGCGCCACCTCGCCTTCCGGCTGCATGCGGACGCCCATGCGCCGGGCGTGGGCGATCACCGGCGCCAAAGATGCACTGCGCGCGGCATCGATAGTCGGGCCGGCGGCGGACCACGCCGATTTCAGCTCGGCCACCACGCGCGGCGCGTCGGCACAGGCTTCGTCCTGCGCCGACGCTGCAAGCGCCGACAGCGAGCACAGGGCGATGAGGACCACGCGCGAAAGCGGGCGCGGTCCGGAAGTGGACATCCTATTCGTCACGAAACGGCCTCGTCCGGCACGGATGTCTGCGCAGCTCCTGGCGGACGCGCTGCGACGCAACGAAAGGGCGTCGCGACAGGGAATGACATCAATCGGCATCGGAAAACACATAAGATGCGGGAAGCTATCGCACTGATGCCGTGTGTCCTATATGTCCGAATTTGCACAAAGCAGTCCGAGCCTGCGTGTCGAGTGGGATTTCGGTCCCGACGCTCCGCTCGGGATCGACCGGCTGCTGGCACTGCTGGCCGCCATCGAAGTCAGCGGTTCGATCGCCGGCGCGGCCCGCGCAACCGGTCTGTCGTACCGCAACGCCTGGGGGCTGATCAACGCCTGGCAGGCCTGGTTCGGCCAGCCCTTGATCGCCACCGCGCGCGCGCATGGTTCGACGCTGGAAGCCTTCGCTCGCCAGTTGCTGGAGATCGATCGCGGTGCCCGGCAGTCGTTGGCGCGCGCGCTCGACGGCGCCAGCCAGCCGATGCGCGCGCTGTCGCTGCAGCCGGCCGAACACGGCGGCGCGGCACTGCGTTTCGCCGCCAGTCACGAACCGCTGCTGAACGACCTCATCCGCCAGCTGCGCAGCGAGCGCGCCGATTCCGCAGCAGTGACGCTGAGCACGCATGGCAGTCTTGAATCGCTGCTCGCGCTGGCCGCCCGCCGTTGCGAAATCGCCGGCTTCCATTGCCCGGTCGGCGAACTGGGGCGCGACATCTGGGCGCTCTACCGCGCACAGCACGGACTGCCGCGACTGCGCCTGATCGGCTTCGCGCGTCGGCGGCAGGGCCTCATCCTGGCGCGCGGCAATCCGAAGAAGGTGAGCGGCCTGGCCGACCTGTCGCGCACCGATCTGCGTTTCGTGCATCGCCAGCCAGGCGCCGGCACGCGGCTCGCGTTCGACCTGCTGGCGCGCCGCGCCGGGCTGGATACGCGTGCGCTGAACGAGGGCGACGAAGAACACACGCACGCCGCGGTGGCGGCGCTGATCGCCAGCGACGAAGCCGATGCCGGGCTCGGGCTGGAGGCCTTCGCGCACCGGCTAGGGCTGGATTTCATCCCGCTGTTCGAGGAGATGTACTTCCTGGCGATGCGCGACGCGCCGGCCTCGCGCGACACCGTGCAGTCGCTATCGGCCCTGTTGCAGCAGCCGCACTGGCGCGCGCGCGCCGACGGGCTCAGTGGCTATTCGCTGGCCGAGGCCGGGATCGAGTACGACGCCGCCGGCGCCGAACGCCTGCTGTTCGGCGGCTGATATCCGCGGCGCCTGCGCCGGCCCTTGGTAGAATCGCGCCTCAGTTACCGGACCCTTACATGAAACGCACCCGATTCGCCCGCCGCGGCGGCCTCACCCAGGACGCCGCCCTGCTCACCCGGCTGGCCACCGGCCTGGCGCTGTCCGCCAGCCGCATCGAAGACCGCTACTGGGAAGTGCGGCTGACCGAACAGGTGAGCCGGCTGCTGGCCGACCGCAACGAAGACGCGCTGAACGCCGCGCTCGACCACCTGTGGCGCGAGGACGCACCGGCCTATGACGAACTGGCCGATTTCATCGAGGCCGGCAGCGAATGCGGTCTGCCGGGCGACGCCAACAAGGACTGGGACGCCGTCGTGTTCGCAGCCCCCCTGCTCGCCTGGTCGCGCTTCTCGATCCCGGCCGGGCCGATCGCCGCTCCGCTGCTGACCAGCCTCAAGGTTCAGCTGTGTGCCCACGCCTTCGGCGCCCACACCAAGGTTGCGCTGGCCGACTATCTGTTCAGCCCGGACCAGTTGCCACGCGGCTACGTCGAAACACGCGATCTGGCCGACGACCTCGGTGAAGCCGTGCTCGCCGGAAATGATCTGAAGCTCGAAGCGGAGGCGATGGCGCAGACCACCACCTTCCTGTCCGACACCCGCTACCTGATCGGCATCGCCATCGTGCCGCGCGGTCAGGCGCTGTTCCGCTGGCAGGAGGACGACGGCCAGCGCGAACACGTGGTGAAGCAATGGCAGGCCCAGGGCGGTGCCGTCATCGGCACGCTGATGCAGGGATGTGCCTTCGAACTGCTGCCGCCCAACGCCTACCATTCGGCCTGCCGTGAAGCCGACCGCGCGTCGCGCGCCTACTCGCTGCGCGCCTCGGTCGCCTTCCTCGAACAGACGCTGGCAGTGCCGGCGACCGGCCTGCGCGCGATCATTGCGCCCTTCTACGACAAGCAGCTCGAGGAATACCGCGTCGCCTTCACCACCACCGACTCCAGCGACGTCGTGCACGGCGTCGTGTGGGCGCTGCTCGGTGCCGAGGATGAGGAAACCGACACCGTCGGCGAGATCGAAGGCGTGCTGCGCGAATGCGGCCTGACCGACACACTGGTGCTCGACCACCGGATGCCGATGGAGTACTGCGACGACTGCGGCGCGCCGATGTATCCGGACCCCGACGGCCAGCCGGTGCATGCCGAACTGCCCGAATCGTCGGACCAGCCGCCCGCTCACCTGCACTGACACGTCATCCTGTTTCCGCGGCCGCGCCTCGCGCGGCCGTTTTCATTTGCTGAAGAACGCCCATGTCGCTTGAAAAAGAAGTCGCCCGCCGGCGCACCTTTGCCATCATTTCCCACCCTGACGCGGGCAAGACCACGCTGACCGAAAAGCTGCTGCTGTTCGCGGGCGCGATCCAGATCGCCGGCAGCGTCAAGGCGCGCAAGGCCGCCCGTCACGCCACCTCCGACTGGATGGAGATCGAGAAGCAGCGCGGCATTTCGGTCGCCAGCTCGGTCATGCAGATGGAGTACCGCGACTGCGTCGTGAACCTGCTGGATACGCCGGGCCACAAGGACTTCTCGGAAGACACCTACCGCGTGCTGACCGCGGTCGATGCCGCGCTGATGGTGATCGACGCCGCCAACGGTGTCGAAGCGCAGACGCTGCGCCTGCTCGAAGTCTGCCGCGCGCGCAACACGCCCATCATCACCTTCATCAACAAGATGGACCGCGAAGTGCGCGCGCCGCTCGACCTGATCGACGAGCTCGAACGCACGCTGGGCATGGACGTCGCGCCGTTCACGTGGCCGCTGGGCATGGGCAAGGATTTCGCCGGCGTCTATGAACTGCGCGAAGACCGCATGCGCGTGTTCCGCGCCGGTGAGGACCGCATTTCCGGCGACGAGGAAGTGCTGCTCGGCCTCGACAACCCGGAAATCGCTGGCCGCTACCCGATGCAGTTCGACACCGCGCACGCCGAGATCGACCTTGTGCGCGAAGCCGCCCCGCCCTTCGACGAAGCGGAATTCCTGGCCGGCCGGCAGACGCCGGTGTTCTTCGGCTCGGCGATCAACAACTTCGGCGTCAAGGAAGTGCTGGACGCCCTGGTCGACCTCGCGCCGCCACCGGGCGGCCGCCCCGCGATACAGCGCCGGGTCGAGCCGACCGAAGAGAAGTTCACTGGCGTCGTGTTCAAGATCCAGGCGAACATGGACCCGTCGCACCGCGACCGCGTGGCCTTCCTGCGCGTGTGTTCCGGCCACTTCGAGCGCGGCATGCGCATGAAGGTGAGCCGTAACGGCAAGGACATCCGTCCGAACAACGTGGTCACCTTCCTGTCGCAGCGCCGCGAACTGCTGGAAGAGGCCTACGCCGGCGACATCATCGGCATCCCCAACCACGGCACGCTGCAGCTGGGCGACACACTGACCGAGGGCGAAACGCTGCAATTCACCGGCCTGCCCTTCTTCGCACCGGAACTGTTCCAAGGTGTTGAAGTGAAGGATCCATTGAAAACCAAACAGTTGCGCGCAGGTCTTGAGCAACTGGGTGAAGAAGGCGCCATCCAGGTGTTCCGCCCGCTGGCCGGCGGCACGCTGCTGCTGGGCGCGGTCGGCCAGCTTCAGTTCGAGGTGGTCATCCACCGCCTGAAGACCGAATACGGCTGCGACGCCCGCCTCGAAGGCACCCGTTACACGATGGCGCGCTGGGTCACCTGCGACGACGAGCGCGAACTGAAGCGCTTCATCGACGCCAACGCCCACCGCATCGCCTACGACGCGGTGAACGCCCCCGCCTTCCTTGCCACCATGCGTGCCGAACTCAAGGTGGCCGAAGAGAAGTGGGAAAAGATCAAGTTCCACGCCATGCGTGAACATGCGGGGCTGATGTTCGCCAGCCACTGAGATACCGCTTCAGCGGCCGATCGGGAGTGCTCGTTGTGGGAGCGGCCTTGGCCGCGACGCGGCCAATGCAGTCCGCAGGCTTCGATCCAGGCTTCTGTCGGGGTCAGAAGACCCCTCCCACAGAATCCCGGCCCAGGCTCCGGCCGCGAGTCGGGCGCCCGTCCTTGTGGGAGCGGCCTTGGCCGCGACAGGGCCGATGCAGTCCGCAGGCTTCGATTCAGGCTGCTGTCGGGGTCAGAAGACCCCTCCTACAAAATCCCGGCTCCGACCACGGGTTGGGCGCGATCCCTGTGGGAGCGGCCTTGGCCGCGACAGGGCCGATGCAGTCCGCAGGCTTCGATCCAGGCGGCGGTCGGGGTCAGAAGACCCCTCCTACAAAATCCCGGCTCCGACCACGGATTGGGCGCGATCCCTGTGGGAGCGGCCTTGGCCGCGACAGGGCCGTGGCAGGCCACCGGCTTCGATACACGCCGCTGTCGGGGTCAGAAGACCCCTCCTACAAAACCCCGGCTCCGACCACGGGTTGGGCGCGATCCCTGTGGGAGCGGCCTTGGCCGCGACAGGGCCGTAGCAGGCCACCGGCTTCGATACACGCCGCTGTCGGGGTCAGAAGACCCCTCCTACAGACCTCCCGGCTGCGGCGCTCAGTCCTTCTTCTGCGGATGCCCCGCCTTCGACGGCAGCTTCAGATGCAGCGCCGCCTTGGCCATCAGATTGGCCGACACCGGCGCGGTGATGAACAGGAACAGCGTGATCAGCAGTTCGTGGATGCCGAAGCGGCCGTTGGCGGCGCTGTAGATCATGCTGGCGATCAGCACGCCGCCGACGCCCAGCGTGGTGGCCTTGGTCGGTGCATGCAGGCGCTGGAAGAAGTCCTTGAAACGCAGCATGCCGATAGCGCCGACCAGCGCGAAGAAGGCGCCGATCAGCAGCATGGCGACGACGATGATTTCGACCACCGGGTTCAGCGTGTCCATCCGTTCTCCTTACTCGATCACGTCGCCGCGCGTCAGGTAACGCGACAGGCCGACGGTGCCAACGAAGCCCAGCATGGCGACGATGAGCGCGGCCTCGAACAGCAGATCGGTCTGCTGGCGCATGCCCAGCACGATGACCAGCGCCACCACGTTCACATAGAGAGTGTCGAGCGCCAGGATGCGGTCGACCACTTCCGGACCGCGCAGCACCCGCCAGCCGCAGATCAGCATGGCGATCACGATGGCGCCGACCGTGATGTCCAGAGCCAGCTCAATCATTCGAAAATCTCCCGCAGCGGTACTTCGTAACGCGCCTTCATGTCGCGCGCGGCGGCCACCGGATCGTCGCAATCCAGCGCATGAACCAGGATTTCGCGCCGATGCTCGTCAACGATGCACGACACGGTGCCCGGCGTCATCGTGATGATGGAGGCGAACAGCGCCACGCCATTGGGATGCTCGATGTCCAGCGGCACCGGCACCCAGGCCGGCTGAGGTGCGCGCGATGGGCTCAGCGCGAGCTTGGCGACGGTAATGTTGGACATGATGATGTCCCACACCACGATGCCGGCCAGCCGCAGCACGGTCGCGGCGGACTTCAGCGTGACGCCGGGGCCGATGAAACCGCTGACCAGCCGCGGAATCACCAGCCCGAGCACGATGGCGGTCAGCACGTTGCCCGGATCGATTGACTGCTGCAGCATGAGCCAGCCCGCGGCCACCATGGCCGACATGATCGGGTGCCCGAACCAGCGCTTGCCGTGCGCGGCTTCAGTCGTCGCCATCAGTGAGCTCCTTCGCTGGCCGGACGCGGAAACACATAGGGTTGCGTGGTCTGCGCGCCAGCGGCGCCAAGTACCGCTTCCTGATAGGCGCGATGATCGACCAGCTGTACCGCGGCCGCATCGGTATAGCGCTTCAGCGGCCCGGCGAGCACGCTCATCAGCACGCCGGCGCCGATCAGTGACACGGTGGCGAGTACCAGTCGCGGGCTGGCGCCGGCCGCGGTGCCGCCCCCCTCCGGTTCCGGACGCACGCTCCAGAACAGCACGCTGCCGGCGCGCGCCAAACCGATCAGCGTCAGAAAGCCGACCAGCAGCACGACCGTCCACACCCAGGCCTGCGCCTCGTGCCCGCTCGACGCCTGCAGCACCATCAGCTTGCCGATGAAGCCCGGCAGCGGCGGCAGACCGGCGGCCGACGCGGCGCCGAGCAGCATCAGCAGACCGAGCAGCGCCGGCTGTGCCACTGCCGGCCCGGCTTCGAGACGGTCAGCGGCGTCGCCGCGTTGCGCCGACACCAGTTCGACCAGCAGGAAAAGCGCCGCGATGATGAGCGTGCTGTGCGCCATGTAGTACAGCGCCGCCGACCAGGCGGCCTCGCTGAACAGACCCAGCGCGGCCAGTATCGTGCCGACCGAGGCGACCGTCATGTAGGCCACCATGCGCGGCAGCGTGTGCGCGGCCAGCATGCCGAACACGGCCAGCACGCTGGTGCCCAGCGCCAGCGGCAGCAGCCAGGGCTCGACCGTCAGTGCCGACGCACCGGCGTCGGCGCCGAAGATGACGCCATGCACGCGCAGGATGCTGTAGACGCCGACCTTGGTCATGACCGCGAACAGCGCCGCGACCGGCGCGCTCGCGGCCGCGTAGGTCGAAGGCAGCCACAGGTGCAGCGGCAGGATGGCCGCCTTGACGCCGAACACGACGAGCAGGATGAGCGCCGCCGCCTTCAGCACCACCGCGTCATCGCCGGTCACCAGTGGCACGCGCTGCGCCAGGTCGGCCATGTTCAGCGTGCCGACGGTGGCATAGATCAGCGACACGCCGATCAGGAACAGGGCGGAGGCGGCCAGGTTGATCGCCACGTACTGTACGCCGACGCGGAAGCGCTCGCGGCCCTGGCCGTGCAGCAGCAGCACGTAGGAGGCGATCAGCAGCACTTCGAAGAACACGAACAGATTGAACAGGTCGCCGGTCACGAAGGCGCCGTTCAGACCCATCAGCTGGAACTGGAACAGCGCGTGGAAATGCCGGCCGTGGCTGTCCCAGCCGCCGCTGGCGTAGAACAGCACCGGCAGCGCCACCGCCTGCGTCAGCACCAGCATCAGCGCCGACAGCCGGTCGATCACCAGCACGATGCCGAAGGGCGCCGGCCAGTCGCCGACGCGGTACACGCGCAGCGCGCCGTCGTCCGCTTCCATCGCCAGCTTGAGCGCGAACATCAGCCCGAGCGCGACCGACACCAGCGCGATGCGGCGCAGCCGCGGCAGCCTCAGTTCCGCCGGGCGGTCGCCGATCAGCAGCATCAGCATGGCGGTGAAACTGGGCAGCAGCACCGGCAGCACCGCGAGGTGCTGGCGGAACAGCTGCATCATCACATCGGCAAAACTCATGTTCATGCTCCGGGCTCCCGGCCGTCGACGTGGTCGGTGCCCGATTCGGCGCGACTGCGCAGCGCCAGTTCGATCACGAAGCCGGTGGTGGCGAAGCCGATCACGATGGCGGTGAGCACCAGCGCCTGCGGCAGCGGGTCGGCCTGCACCTCGCCCTGCCCCAGTATCGGCGGCGCCGCGCTCCACAGCCGGCCCATCACGAAGATGAATATGTTCACCGCGTAACCGAGCAGCGTCAGGCCGAGCACGACCGGGAAGCTGCGCCCGCGCAGCATCAGGTAGACACCGCAGGCGGTGACCCAGCCGATGCCGCTGGCCACCAGGAACTCCATGCTGATGTTCGCGAAAAGACTCATCCGTGCTGCTCCTTGCTCGCTGCACCCAGTACCGACAGCGTCAGCATGGTTGCACCGACGACGGTGATATAGACCCCGAGGTCGAAAGCCGCCGCGCTGGCCAGCGGCAGTTCGCCCAGCAGCGGCAGCGCCGGGTGGCCGTGCGCGCTGGTCAGGAAGGGGCGACCGAACCAGAAGGCGCCAATGCCGGTCAGCCCGGCGATCGCCAGGCCGCAGCCTATCCAGCGCGAGAAGCGACGGCCGGCCGCGCCATGCAGCAAGGCCTCGGCGCGCGCCTGACCGAGCGCCATGTACTGCATCACCAGCGCCACGGCGGTGATCAGCCCGGCGATGAAACCGCCGCCCGGCACGTTGTGGCCGCGCCAGAAGATGTAGGCCGACACCAGCAGCGCCAGCGGCAGCACCACGCGCGCGGCGACGCGCAACAGCAGCGGCTGTTCCTCGAAGGCCCAGCGACGGCCGTCCGGGTCGGCGTCGGGCCGGCGCGTGCGGAAGCCGTCGAGCAGCGCCAGCACACCGATGCCGGCGATGCCGAGCACAGTGATTTCGCCGAAGGTGTCGTAGCCGCGGAAGTCGACCAGGATGACGTTCACCACATTGGTGCCGCCGCCCTCGCTCAGCGACTTGTCGAGGAAGAACCACGAGATCGAGTCGTGCGTGCGCGTAAGCATCAGCCAGGTCAGGCCGGCCACACCGCCGCCGGCGAACACGGCGAGCAGCGCGTCGCGACCGCGGCGCAGCGTGCCCGACTCGAAGGGCGTGCGCTGCGGCAGCAGGGCCAGACCCATCAGCAGCAGCACCGTCGACACCACTTCGACCGACAGCTGCGTCAGCGCGAGGTCGGGCGCCGACAGCCCGACGAAGGTAAAGGCGGTGACCAGGCCGACGACACCGGTCAGCACCAGCGCCTGGAAACGGTTGTGGTGGGTCAGCACCAGCATGGTCGCGCTCGCCAGCAGCAGCACCCACACGGCGAGCGCCAGTGGCGAGGCCGGCATCAGCTCGCGCGGGCCGGTGCCCGGCAGCGTGTCGGCCGCCCAGAAAGGCGCGGCCGCCAGCACGATGGCGAAGGCCACCATCAGCGCCAGCGACCGCTGCAGCGAACCGTTCTCGAAGCGCGCGGTGAGACGACCGGCAAAGCCGAACAGACCGTCGATCAGGCAGGTGAAGGTGGCCTTGCCGGAGAAGGCCCGCGGCGTGGAGCCGTGCAGCCGGAACACGCGCTGCAGCGCGACGTACAGCGCGGCGCCGACGACCACCGCGATGCCGCTCATCAGCAGCGGCAGGTTGAAGCCATGCCAGATCGCGAGGTGATAGTCGGGCGTGTCGCCACCGAGCAGCGCGCGCGCCGCCACCTCGACCAGCGGGCCGTAAGTGAGCGCCGGAATCACGCCAACGACGACGCACAGCACCGCCAGCAGCGCCACCGGCGCCAGCATGCCGAACGGCGGATCGTGCGGATGCGCGTCGGCCGGCAGATCCTTCGTCGAGCCGTTGAAGAAGGTGTCATGCACCAGGCGCAGCGAGTAGGCCATCGAGCAGACGCCGGCGAAGGTGGCGACCACCGGCACCGCCGCGCCCCAGAACATCGTCGCCTCGACCGCCTCGTGGAAGAACATTTCCTTCGACAGGAAACCGTTGAACAGCGGAATGCCGGCCATCGCCGCCGCCGCCGTCATGGCGAAGGTGGCGGTCCAGGGCATCAGCCTGAGCAGACCGCCCAGGCGGCGCATGTCGCGCGTGCCGCACTCGTGATCGACGATGCCCGCGCTCATGAACAGCGCCGCCTTGAAGGTGGCGTGGTTCAGGATGTGGAACACCGCCGCCACCGCCGACAGCGGCGAATTGAGGCCGATCAGGAAAGTAATGAAGCCGAGGTGGCTCACCGTCGAGTACGCCAGCAGGCCCTTCAGGTCGTGTTTGAAGATGGCCACCCAGGCGGCGAAGGCCACCGTGGCCAGACCGAAGCTGGCGACAATGCCCTCGAACAGGTCGGTGCCGCCGACCGCCGGGTAGAGCCGCGCCAGCAGGAAGATGCCGGCCTTCACCATGGTGGCGGAGTGCAGGTAGGCAGACACCGGCGTCGGTGCGGCCATCGCCTCCGGCAGCCAGAAATGGAAAGGCACTTGCGCGCTCTTGGTGAAGCAGCCGACCAGTATCAGCACCAGCATGACCGGGTACAGCGGGTCGGCCTTGATCACGTCGCCACTGAGCAGGATGTCGCTCAGTTCGTAGCTGCCGGCGATCTGGCCGAGCAGCACGAAACCCGCCAGCATCACCAGGCCGCCGCCGCCGGTCACCGCCAGCGCCATCCGCGCGCCCGCCCTCGCCTCTTCCTTGTGGCCCCAGTAGCCGACCAGCAGGAAGGACGAAACGCTGGTCAGCTCCCAGAACACGACCAGCAGCATGATGTTGTCCGACATGACGATGCCCAGCATCGCCGCCATGAACAGCATGAGCAGGGTGTAGAACTTGCCGGCCGGGTCGGAATCGGCGAGGTAGAAGTGCGCGTACAGCACGATCAGCGAGCCGATGCCGGTGATCAGCAGCGCGAACATCAGCGCCAGACCGTCAAGGCGCCAGCCTATCGACAGGCCGAGCGAGGGTACCCAGTCGGTGTGCGCCACCAGCGTCTGGCCGGCGAACACCTGCGGTGCCAGCGACAGCAGCATGCCGAGCGCGGTCAGCGTGACGGCGCCGGCGACCAGCGCGGTCAGCAGACGACGCGCGGGCGAGTTGTCTCGACCAAAGGCAAAACAGAGCAGCGTGCCGGCCACAAGGGGCAACAGCACTATCGTTGCGAGTGGATTCATGGAGGCTGCCGGACTGTGGCTGGCTGAAACCGGCCGAAGGATACATTGTTTGCCGCCGCCGGACCGGCGCGGCGGACGGCCCATCCGGCACGCAGGCATCGCAGCATTCTGCTGACGCCGCGCTGACCGTCAGTGCTGTGTCCAGGTTCCCCGGCGCAGGTAAGATCGCCCACCATGACGACCGCCGCACTCCCGATTCCCCTGCGTCCGCTCGACGAGATCACCGTGCCGGAAGCGCTCGACGGCCACGACGGCGTGAACCGCGCCGACCGCGCGCGGCTGCAGATCGGCGCGCAGACCGACATCGAGGCGATCCGCTGTTTCCTCGCCGAGTACGACCGCTCGCCCGGCACCCACCGCATCTACCAGCGCGAATGCGAGCGACTGCTGCTGTGGTCGCTGATCGAGTGCGGTCGGCCGCTGTCCAGCCTGAACCGGCAGGACTTCGAAGGCTATCTGCACTTTCTCGCCGACCCGCAGCCGGCCGCGCTGTGGTGCGGCCCCAAGGTGCAGCGCGTGCGCGCCGAGTGGCGCCCCTTCGTCGGCCCGCTGTCGGAATCGGCGGTGCTCACCGCGATCGCCGCCATCAATTCGCTGATGAGCTATCTGGTCGACGCCGGCTATCTCGCCGGCAACCCACTGGGGCTGATCCGCCAGCGCCGGCGCAAGCTGTCGCTGGAAAAGAACGGCCCGGCGCACGTGATCGCGCAGACCGAGGAAATGCAGAAGGTCGAGCGCTTCCTCGACGCCGAAATGTGGCAGGCAGTCACCCAGGCCATCGAGGCGATGCCGCGCGACACCGACGGCGAACGCGACGAATACGAGCGCGCACGCTTCATCGCCGCCCTGCTCTACATGCTGGCGCCGCGCGCTGGCGAGCTGGAATCGCACCGCATGAACAGCTTCCGCGAAGAGCGCGGCCGCTGGTGGTGGCATGTGGTCGGCAAGGGCGGCAAGCAGGCCAAGGTGCCGGTGGCCGACGACATGGTCCATGCGCTGGTGCGCTACCGCAAACACCTCGGCCTGAGCGCCATGCCCAAGCGCACCGACCTGACGCCGCTGCTGGTGTCGATCAAGGACCGCAGCCCGATCACCGCGCGCCGGCTGAACCAGATCCTGAAGAAGATCTTCTACGCCGCCGCCGAACTGCTGCCTGAAATCTCGGAGCACAAGCGCGAGAAGCTGCGCGCCGCCTCCGCCCACTGGGGCCGGCACACCGGCATCACCGCCAAACTCGACAGCGGCATGAACGAGCGCTACGTGCAGAAGGACGCCCGCCACACCGACGCCCGCACCACGCAGCGCTATATCCACGAAGAGGAAGAGCGCTGGCACGACGAGGCGCAGAAGCAGCAGCTGCCCTGGGCGTCGCCAGAAAAAGTTTCTCCGTCGAAGTAAGCATCCGCACCCCGCCCGGGTCTAGTGGCGGGAGAGCGTAGTGCGCAGTGATCCGGACACCGGCGGCTGTTCTCGCGAAACAGGTGGCGGGGCACCGCCCCGCCCTGCCCGCACACCATCTTCAGGAGAACATTCATGTCCAAGTCCCATTTCGGCGCCTCGATCGCCGCCGCTGCCGCCGCCTTCGCCCTGTCGGGTGCCGTGTTCGCCGCCGACATGCCGGCCGGCAGCAAGGGCGCCGCTGTCGCCGCTGGCGACAAGGTGCATTGCTACGGTCTGCATGCCTGCAAGGGCAACAGCGACTGCGCGACCGCCGAACACAGCTGCAAGGGTCAGAACGCCTGCAAGGGTCACGGCTTCAAGGCCACCACCGCCAAGGAATGCCTGGGTCAGGGCGGCACCATCGGCGATCTGGCCGCCAAGTAACACTTTCGCGCCGACACGCGGCCCGGGCCCGCCTGGGCCGGGCCGCGCACTGCCGATGACCACACTCACCACCCCCTCGCCCGGCTTCGGCCTGGGCCTGCGTCCCGCCCACTACACGGCGCTGCTGGAAACGCGCGCGCCGCTGGACTGGCTGGAAATCATTTCCGAAAACTTCATGGTCGCCGGCGGCAAGCCGATGGCCATGCTCGATCGCCTGCGCGCCGACTACCCGATGGCCATGCACGGCGTGGCGCTGTCGATCGGCTCGACCGACGCGCTCGACCGCGACTATCTGAAGAAGCTGAAAGCGCTGGCAGACCGCGTCGATCCGCTGTGGATATCCGACCACTTCTGCTGGACCGGCGTCGGCGGCCACAACGCGCACGACCTGCTGCCGCTGCCCTATACCGAAGAGGCGGTGCGCCTGCTGGTGAGCCGCATCGGCCAGGTGCAGCACGAACTCGGCCGCCGGCTGGTGCTGGAGAACGTGTCCAGCTATCTCGGCTACGCGGTGTCCGACATGATGGAGTGGGATTTCATCCGCACCGTCGCCGACGAAGCCGACTGCCTGCTGCTGCTCGACGTGAACAACGTCTATGTCAGCAGCGTCAATCACGGCTTCGATCCGGTGAGCTATCTCGCCGGGCTGCCCGCCGCGCGCGTGCAGCAGATCCATCTGGCCGGCCACTCGATGCACGACGACCATCTGGTCGATACGCACGACCAGCCGGTGTGCGAAGAGGTGTGGGCGCTTTATGACATCGCCTGCGGCATGTTCGGCGAGGTCGCGACGATGATAGAGCGCGACGACAACATCCCCGACCTGCACGAACTGCTGAACGAACTCGCCCGCGCCCGCCGCATCGCCACCCGCGCGCAGACCTTCGAGCAGGTGGCCGCGTGAGCACGCTGGCCGGACTGCAGCGGCAATTCATGCGCTACCTGCACGGCGAGCCCAACGGCTTCGTCGACACGCTGGCCGCGGCCGACGGCCTGGCGCCGACGGCACGCGCCCACATCTACCTGAACGCCTACCGCGTGCGCCTGCTCGACACGCTGAAAGACAGTTTCGACAAGACCTGGGCCTGGCTCGGCGACGAGGCTTTCGAGCAGGCCGGGCTGCGCTACATCGAGGCGCATCCGCCGACGCATTTCAGCCTGCGCCCCTTCGGCGACGGCCTTGCCGACGCGCTGCATACGGCCTGGCCGGCCGACCCGGAAGTGGCCGAACTGGCCCGCCTCGACTGGGCATTGCGCGACGCCTTCGACGGCGCCGACGCACAGCCGCTCGAAGCTGCCGCGCTCGCGACCTTCAGCGAAGAGGACTGGGCCACCGTCGTATTCCGCCTGCACCCGACCGCGCAGATGCTGCGCATGCAGCGCAACACACTGGACCTGTGGCACGCGATGGACCGCGGCAACACGCCGCCGGCCGTCGTCGATCTGGCGCAGCCGATGACGGTACTGGTCTGGCGCAAGGGAGTGCAGCCGCATTTCCGATCCGTCGACGCCGCAGAGGCCGGCATGCTCGCCGCCATGCAAAGCGGGATGCCCTTCGCCGCCGCCTGCGAAACCGTCGAGTCGGACGACGCACAGGCCCTGATTGGCGGCTGGCTCGCGCGCTGGCTGGAGGACGGCCTGCTCTGCGCCGACCGGCGCTGACTCAGCTCGCCTTTTCGGCCGCGCCCTTCAGCGCAGCGCGGCATTCATCGACCATGCGCGCGATCAGTTCGGCGCAGCTCGGCACGTCGCGGATCAGCCCGATCACCTGACCGGCGGTGATCACGCCGCCATCGACCTCACCCTGCGCCAGCGCCGCCGCACCGCGCGCACCGCTGACCAGCGGGCGGATGTCGTCGAAGGTGCAGCCGCGGCTTTCCGCCTCGACCACCGCATCCGATACCGCGTTGCGGAACACCCGCGCCGTGTTGTGCAGGCTGCGCAGGATGAGCCGCGTGTCCCGCTCGCTCGCATTCACCAGCGCCTGCTTGATGCTGTCGTGGATGGGCGCCTCCTTCGTCACGCAGAAGCGCGTGCCCATATTGACCCCCTCGGCGCCCAGCGCCAGCGCCGCCGCCATGCCGCGACCGTCGCCGATGCCGCCCGAAGCGATGACCGGAATGTCCAGCGCCTGCGCCGCGATCGGAATCAGCACCAGGCCCGGCACATCGTCCTCACCCGGATGCCCGGCGCACTCGAAGCCGTCGATGCTCACGATATCCACGCCCTTCTTCTGCGCAGACAGCGCATGCCGCACCGCCACGCACTTGTGGATGATGGTCGCGCCGCGCGCCTTCGCCTTGGCGATGAAAGCCTCCGGATTGTTGCCCGCCGTTTCGATGATGCGGATGCCCGCATCCAGCATCGCGTCGAGATAGGCCTCGTAAGGCGGCGGCTTGATCGCCGGCAGGATGGTCAGATTCACGCCGAAAGGCTGATCCGTCATGTCGCGACAGCGCGCGATCTCGGCCGTCAGCGCCTCCGGCGTCGGCTGCGTCAGCGCCGTCAGAATGCCCAGCCCCCCGGCATTCGACACCGCCGCAGCCAGCTCCGCCCGCCCCACCCACATCATCCCGCCCTGCACGATGGGGTAGCGGATGCCCAGAAGTTCGGTGATGCGCGTTTTCATGCTTGCGTCAGGCGGTAGGTGAAAAACCTGATGATGCGCTGACATGCAATGGACAGGGTGTTTGAAACGCTGTGAACCGGTGCTCATCGGGCGCAGGTGCGAGCGTCAGAAACACCTGCTACTACCAAGAAGTTAGCACAAGGCCTGATGCATCCGCCGAAAGGTCGATTGTCGTGTAACACAGCAGATGAGAGGCTCCGCAAAATGAAGGCCTCTGCAATGTCCTGAATTTACAAATTAATCGAATTCGTCATACGCTCGGATATCGCGCTGCGCTGTGATATCTCAAGCGGCGATTACCTATGCACAACCTCTTTTAGAGACAGCCCCGACTTAATCAGCCTCATTCGAGATACAAAATGAAAATACGAAAACTTCATGCAACAAACGTCCACGGTTACCTGCCAATCGACGTCGAATTCTTTCCAGACCTTACGTTTATAACGGGTCTAAACGGGTCGGGAAAGACTTCAGCACTGCGACTTTTGATGGCACTCTTGACCCCGAATGTTGATGAGTTTGCATCTATCTCCTTCTCGGAGGCCACGGTCACCGTCTTCGATAATGATCAAACCGTTGAGATCTCCGCGTGCAGAACCTCCGATGGACTCTCACTCTCAGCCAGTTCGCTTTCGGAAGTAATGCAATTGACCAGTGCGGACCTTCAGTTGATTGTTGAGGCTAAACGTCGGGATGAGCCACGACAACCGGTGTTAGAGAAAGTTATCGCGCACCCCGTCTTTAAGGCAATTCGCGACATTTCTACTCCAATGTTCCTTGGGCTAGATCGACGCTTCTATTCTCAAATGTCCCTCACCGAGGAAATAAGCGATTTCCGTCGAAGGGAGATGCTAGCTCGCAGATATATGCCCGATGATCCAACTCTAAGGGGTCATGCTGCGGCAGGGCTTGCTGACGTCAACTTCCTAGTTCTTGGCAAGATGCAAGAAATTCGTGCTGCTCAGGAACAGCTAGATGAAGACTTGAGACGGAAATTCTTTACCAAGGCGTTTGAATACAAACCAAGCGATATTACGAAAGGTAGTCGACTTCCCTCTAGAGCTGAGCTTGAGCGTTATAGAGCACATCAGACGAATATTGAGCGTGCGGCCGAGGGGCTGCGACTTCCAGTACCCGAGTTGCAGTCCGCTCTCACGGGCTTTTTCGAGCGAATGACAACTGTAGTAGATGCACTTGAAAAGACAGTGAAGGCGACGAAGTCCAAGGAAAGAGAAAAGCGCACGACAGAAAAAGTAAAGCACGATCCTGCGATCCTCGAAAGGGACTTCATGGAGTGGGTGATTAACAAACCCCAAGCCGACAGAATTCTCGAACACCTGCAGCTACTGGATGAATACTTGTCCGCGCGCTCTGCATTACGAGAGCCAATAAATAAGTTCCTGTCACTCGTAAATGGCTTTCTTGAACAAACTAAAAAGACGGTCGCCGTATCCGGCAGAGGAGAGCTAACGGTTTCTTGTGATCGTATTGCGTCCTTGCGGTCAATAACTGCGCTATCTTCGGGCGAACGCCAGTTACTGGTGATGCTTGCGCACCTGTCATTGAATACAAGCCTTGCGGGCAGCGGCGTATTCATAGTTGATGAACCGGAACTGTCTCTTCATATCGATTGGCAAGAGCGTTTTGTCGACGCTATCCAAACAGCCAACCCAAGTGTGCAATTGATTCTTGCCACCCACTCTCCCGCCATCATTCTCGACCGAACAGAGTCGTGCCGTTCCTTGTGAGCTGACCTTATGATTCAGTGGCCAAAGCGCGCTCTCGGCGCCGTTAGAAAACTTTTTGAACCGCTGCAAGAAATTGACGTGTTTGTCGAAGATACCAACGACGAAGTTTTCTACACGCAATTGCTTAAACGCGTGGCGGGAGACCGCGTCCGATTAGCCCGAGTATTCGCATTAGGTAATCGCCATGCAGTTATCGCCAAGGCGAGAACCCATGACCAAGACGCGCGCCCCTCTGTATTTATCATTGATGGTGATCTTGAGTGGGTCAATAACCTACCTCTTCCATCCGACGCTCCATTCCTATATCGCTTGGATGCCTACTGCATTGAAAATCTTCTACTATGCGACAAAGCCGCTGCGAAGATTCTTATGGAGGAGCAAATTCTTACTGAGGATGAATCTCACAGGAGACTCGACTTTCGGTCCTGGAAATCCTCGGTCCAAGAACCGTTGGTAGACCTTTTTTCCGCCTTCGCGACCCTTCATCATTGTGACCCATCGCAACCTACCGTATCGAATGGCGTCGGTCCGTTGTGTTCCACACACAGAACAACTAAGGTCACTACGCTGTCATCCAAGAAAGTTGAGCAACGAAGAGTCGCGGCGCTAAACCAGGCCGCAAATGCTAAGGACGAAGTTACGGTAAACAAGAGGTACGAAGATATTCGAACGCGCGCCTTGGCGCTACGCACGCCGCTTGATATTGTTTCTGGCAAGGATTTCTTGCTTCCTTTACTTGGTTTTCTGTTACAGGCGCACGGGTGCAGAGTTCGATCAAGGGTTCTTCGTTACAGACTTGCACTTGCCTGTGAGCTCGAACGATTTTCAGGAATAAGAGAGGCCATGGAGCGTGCCGTCTTGAAGAACAAAGAAGAATAGAAACCACAATTAGGGATTGAACACGTTTTCAGTCATTTTAATCTCCGGCGGGCAGCCGGAACTTTGGTCTGACCACCTTTTTGGCAAGGATTGGTTTGAAGAATATTTTCACCACGCTCGCCATATCCCTCTTGGGCATCTCCTTTGCAGCCTCGACTCACGCGATCCTTATTACACGGGACTTCGCAGCGGGCTCAGGTGATGCTCTGCTCACCTAAGCACACCTAAGCAACAATAGGTAAGCAACAATAGGGGACAGACCACAATTTTTCCCTTGAATAGTCTTTGACTTGAACCACGAAAGATCTTGACCAGACCCTATGTCATTACTGCTCTGTATATGGGCAAGCTGTCGAAGCCAACTGCTCGGCCCGCTCCTGATACTCTGCGCGAGCACTTTCTTTTTCGCGGCGCCAGTTTCGGCGCAACCACCGCAGACGGAGATTCAAGGCTGGTCTTCTGAATGGTTGGTCGGGACAACGCTGGAGTTGGTAAGCGATACGGATATCCTCCATCTACGCTTCGCAAGTAAAGATTGGGTCGCGGTGACGACAGGAAAGAAAGATGGCCCAGTCACGGCCCCAATTCTCTCCTGGCATATCAAGAATGGAAAACTGTTCATCGGGCAGCAGGCGTCGGCTGAGGGCGGGATTGAGTTTGTTTCATTATCCGGGACCACTCTCATCACTTTCCTGGAAGGCAAGAAAATGATTTTTAAGGTGTTCCGATGATCTGGTTCCGATGACGGCTTGTAACGGCATGGGCCAGCCCGCGGTTTTTCCGGTGTTCGACGCGCATTCGATTTGAGGCACTGATATCTCGAAGGAGCGGGGTTTTGAGAGTTCCGAATTTCTTGAGGCGCCTTGAATTTCAACTGGCACTTGCATTCATCGCACTCGTTCTCTTGGCCTTGTTATATGAATTGGTCATGCGTCTGATTCCGACTGCCGCGGAAAACTGCACAAGGCAATGCGGGGAGTTGGATTTGAAGGGGCGCATGGTGCCTATCTACCCAGAGCACATGACTAGAGCGAGTCGAAGCAAGGGGCCGATGGAGTGCAGGTGTGGCGATTAGTATGTTGGCAAAAAATGGTCGGTAATGGATGCGATTTTCTTCGAAGGTGTTTTCGCGTTCGGAATTTCAATTCATCGCAACCGACAGCCGAGTAGCGGGTCGGATTTCATCGTTCCGTACCTCAAACAGGGAGTGCACTTATGGAAACACAGGAACTGCATCGCGGTCGCCTCATTGACCACATTCAGCTTGTCGTCAGCGATCTGGCGACCAGTAAGACCTTCTATGAAGCCGCCCTCGGCGCTCTGAACCTTCCCCTCGGCGGCTCGGCGGATGACTACTTCTGGGCAGACGAGCTGTTCGTGTCGACGGCGACGAGCGTTGCGGCGCAAGGCAAGGTCACCGGTCGCTGCCACCTGGCGTTCCAGGCACAAGACCGGGCGATGGTGGATGCGTTCTACGCAGCCGCACTGGCGAGTGGCGGCACGGACAACGGGGCGCCAGGAGAGCGGCCCTACCACCCGGGCTACTACGCGGCATTTGTTCTCGACCCCGACGGCAACAACATCGAGGCGGTGTACCACGGCGAAGCGGCCCGTTCGTCGGAGTCCGTCCGCATCACGTTCTAGTGGTGCGTCGCGATCCCTCATCCACACTTAACAAGCTTAATTAGAAAATTCCGTCTGACTTTCCGTACGCTCTGACTGGCGGCCATATTGATCTTCCGCGCCGCGGCTCTTCGGAATTGTTGGCGGGGTCAGTCCCCACTTCTCAGTTCCGTGAGGTGTAAATGTCGTTCTCGAAGAAGATCGTATTGCATTGCCCGAACGGCATACCCGCTTCTATGACTGAACTTGCGGCGCAGCTTGTGAAAGACGGCGTCAAGTTCGTCGCTGTGGTCGGTCCGGCTTGCCGCGAGATCGAGAATATGGTGGACGATGCGTCAATTTCTGCGGGTTCTCCGGATCAGAACTTTATTCTCACATCTTCACATCTGGGCGAGTCAATCGAAGATGCTATCGAATTTGCAGAACGACTAACTGGAGAATACGAGGGTCCAGTTCAGCTAGTGGAGGTAGTGCAATGATTGTTCCGATTAGCGCCCTGTTTTACGACGCGATTGCCCATGCGCACTGATGGATAAAAGCCCCAAGATCACGTTCGTTGTGGCGAGCGATGTGCGCCATCGCGACGGAATTGGCATCGAAATATATCTGGATGGTGCGTTGGCATTGGAGATATTTCGCGACGATGCTCGTAAATCCAGAGAGTTTTCTCTGTACAAGAGAGATGTGCCATTAAGCGTCATCGAGGAATCGATAGAAATTTTCAAGCGAGAAATCCCATGGGCGTTCATTGAAGATCACGAATCAAGCCCGAATTGAGGGATGTGTTCTTGTCTTGAAATTGGGCCGTGCGAGGACGCTTCCTGTTGCCTGCGCGACGCTGCTGTCCGAACGCCGTGTCGATCCAACAGCCCATCGTTCGTCGTACCCATCCCTACCCCACTCTGAATGGAGATCAGGCGATGCGATTCATCATCACGGCGCAGTCCGATCCGGCGAACCGGAGCGCCGAGCAGACCGACGAGTTCGATGCCGACCTGTTCAAGGCCTACATGCGCTTCAACGAAGAGATGCACACCGCCAGGGTGCTGGTGGCGTCCGAAGGTCTGAATCCGGCGGCGCAAGGCGCGCGGATTGCTGTTGCGGACGGCAAGCGCTATGTCGTCGATGGTCCGTTCGCGGAGTCCAAGGAGTTGGTGGGTGGCTTCTACATCATCGAGGTCGCGTCTCTCGATGAAGCCATCGGGTGGGCGCTGCGCGCGCCCTGCGGCCTCGGTACGGACGACATTCTGGAAGTGCGCCAGCTGACCGGTTCGGACGACCTGCCGGCTGATCTTCTTCAGCTCATCGAGGAGGCGGCGCCGACCTGGAGTGCCGATACCTGGCAGTCGCGCAGCCGCGAGGCGCGCTGAAGCACTTCGATCAATCCGGCATCTTCGTCTTCGAGGAGAAGCATCATGGTCACGCCAGCAAAGAACACCGTCTGTCTGTGGTTCAACGGCGGTGCCGAAGAAGCGGCGCGCTTCTACGCCGCCACCTTTCCTGATTCCTTCGTCGGCAACGTGTATCGCGCGCCGGCTGACTATCCGTCCGGCAAGGCCGGCGATGTGCTGACGGTGGAATTCACCGTCATGGGCATCCCCTGCCTCGGGCTGAACGGCGGGCCGGCGTTTCCGCAGACCGAGGCGTTCTCGTTCCAGGTGGCGACGGCGGATCAGGCGGAAACCGATAGGCTGTGGAACGCCATCGTCAGCAACGGCGGTCAGGAGAGCGCCTGCGGCTGGTGCCGGGACCGCTGGGGGCTGTCGTGGCAGATCACGCCGGTGGCGCTGATGAACGCCATCGCCCACCCTGACCCGGCGACGGCGAAGCGGGCGTTCGAGGCCATGATGGGCATGACCAAGATAGACATCGCGGCGATCGAGGCGGCGGTGCGCGGCTGAACTGCAGGCCGCGTTTCGTGCGTCGCAGGACGGCGTCGTTCAGAGGCAGCACAAGGTCACATCAACCCCGGGAGGACAAGAATGAAATGGATGCTGGTGGTCATCGTGATGAACGCGCCGGTCAAGACCGATCTGGTCTACGGCAGCCTTGCCGAATGCCTGTCGGCGGAAGCGCAGATGCGGCAGGAGTGGGCCGAGCACTATGGGCAGGCGAAGAAGGCCGGCGCGCCGGCTGAAACCCTGGGGCTGCTGAGTTCGCAGGTGACCAAGGGGACCTGCGTTCCGGCGAAGTGAGGGGTGTGGCGGGTTTTGCGGACGGCGGCACGGCGGGTTGGTGATGTTGAGGTTTTTGCGGCCGTGTCGGGGTCAGAAGACCCCTCCCACAGAACCCCCGCTCAGGCTCTGGTCGTGGATCAGACGCACCGCCCTGTAGGAGGGGTCTTCTGACCCCGACAGCGGCAGTGAGCAGAGTGGCGGCGCCGGGTCCCGGCCCAATCGCGGCCAAGGCCCCTCCCACAGGAAGTGCGCCTGCTTGGCGGCCGGGGCCGGAGTTTTCTCACAGAAGGGCAGCCCAGGCTCAGGTCGCCGGCCGGGTGCGCCGCTCCTGTGGGAGGGGGCTTCTGACCCCGACAGCGGCAGTGAGCAGAATGGCAGCGCCGGGCCCCGGCCCAGTCGCGGCCAAGGCCGCTCCCACAGGGATCGCCCCCGACCCACGGCCTGAGCCAGGGTTTTGTGGGAGGGGTCTTCTGACCCCGACTGCTGCGGTGGGCAGAGAGGCGCCGCCGGTCCAGGCTCTATCGCGGCCAGGGCCGCTTCCACAGGAAACTGACCTACATGCCGTTGTAGATCGGCCCTTCCCCGCCCTGCGGCGTGACCCAGGTGATGTTCTGCGTGGGGTCCTTGATGTCGCAGGTCTTGCAGTGCACGCAGTTCTGCGCGTTGATCTGCAGCCTCGGGCCAGTCTGCTCGCGGACGATTTCGTAGACGCCAGCCGGGCAGTAGCGCTGTTCCGGTGCGTCGTAGGCGGCGAGGTTCACGGTGATGGGCACCGCCGCGTCCTTGAGCCGCAGGTGACAGGGCTGGTCCTCTTCGTGGTTGGTGCTCGACAGGAAAACCGAGGACAGGCGGTCGAAGGTGAGCACGCCATCCGGCTTCGGGTAGTCGATCGGCGTACAGCTCGCCGCCGGTTGCAGTGAGGTGTGGTCGGCGGTGTTGCGCAGCGTCCACGGCACGGCGCCCTTGAACAGCAGCTGTTCGGCGCCGTACAGGAAGGCGCCCAGCCACAGGCCTTTCTTCATGTAGGGCTTGAAGTTGCGCGTGCGGTAGAGCTCGTCGCGCAGCCAGCTGATGCGGAAGTTTTCCGGGTAGGCGGCGAGCGCGTCCTGCGCGCGTCCGGCGGCGATGGCCTCGACCGCGGCGTCGGCGGCCAGCATGCCGCTCTTGATCGCGGCGTGACTGCCCTTGATGCGCGCGGCGTTGAGGAAGCCGGCGTCGTCGCCGATCAGCGCACCGCCCGGGAACACCAGTTTCGGCAGGCTCTGCAGACCGCCGGCGGTGATCGCCCGCGCGCCGTACGACAGGCGCTGGCCGCCCTCGATGTGGGTGCGGATGACCGGGTGGGTCTTGTAGCGCTGGAATTCCTCGAAAGGCGACAGGTGCGGGTTGCTGTAGTTGAGCCCGACCACGTAGCCGATGGCGACCAGATTGCCCTTCAGGTGATAGATGAAACCGCCGCCGTAAGTGGCGTTATCGACCGGCCAGCCGGCGGTGTGCACGACCAGGCCGGGCTGGCTCTGCGCTGCCGGCACCTCCCACAGTTCCTTCAGGCCGAGGCCGTAGGTCTGCGGGTCGACGCCGTCGCGCAGATTGAAGCGCTGTTCCAACTCTTTGCCCAGATGGCCGCGGCAGCCCTCGGCAAACAGCGTGTATTTCGCGCGCAGCGCCATGCCCGGCTGGAAGTTCGGCCCCGGCTCGCCGTCGCGCGTGAGGCCCATGTCGCCGGTGATGACGCCGGCCACCTTGCCGTCTTCGATCAGCAGCTGCGCGCCGGTGAAGCCAGCGAACACATCGACGCCCAGCGCTTCCGCCTGTTCACCCAGCCATTTGACGACGTGGCCCAAGCGCACGATGTAGTTGCCGTCGTTATGGAAGCTCTGCGGCAGCAGCGCGTGCGGCAGCGATCGCGCGCCGGTTTCCGACAGGAAGAGCATGCGGTCTTCGGTGACCGGCGTGTCGAGCGGCGCGCGGGTCGAGGCCCAGTCGGGCAGCAGTTCGGTCAGCGCGCGCGGGTCCATCACCGCGCCGGACAGGATGTGGGCACCGATTTCGGCCGCCTTCTCGATCACGCACACCGACAGTTCGATGCCGGCCTGTGCCGCCTGCTGCTTCGCGCGGATCGCCGCCGCCAGCCCGGCCGGGCCGGCGCCGACGACCAGCAGGTCGAATTCCATGGATTCGCGTTCGATGTCGCTCATTCGTGTTGTCTCAGGTGCGGGAGCGGGCAAGGCCGCCTACGGGCCGATTCTCGCCGATCAGCTGCCTGCCCGCGCGAGCGGGCCGGGCATGTCAGGATTCCTGCAGGTTCTGGATCGGCTGATCGGCCGCAGGGCCGCAGGGCCTCAGCGCCTCAGCCCTTCCCGCCAGCGCGCGCGAAGATGCCGGCGACGGCGTCCTGCAGGTCGGCCGGCAGCACGACCACCTTGGCGTTCGGCGATTCGCCCAGCTTGTTCAGCGCGGCGATGTACTTCTCGCCGAGCAGATACATCATCGGCAGCTGCTGCTCGCCCAGCGATGCGGTGACGCGGCGAATCGATTCGGCGCTCGCCTCGGCCAGCGTCACCTGGGCGGCGGCGTCGCGCTTGGCCGACTCCAGCCGCGCCTCGGCTTCGAGAATCATCGACTGCTTCTGCCCCTCGGAGCGCGTCACCATGGCCTTGCGCTCGCGCTCGGCGCTGGCCTGCTGTTCCATCGCGCGCTGCATCGAGTCGGACGGGTTGATGTCCTGGATCTCGACCGACTTGACGGTCAGGCCCCAGTCGATCGCCTCGTCGGCGATGCTCTCGCGCAGTCGCACCTTGATCTTGTCGCGGCTGGACAGCGCCTGGTCGAGATCCATCTCGCCGACGATGGAACGCAGCGTGGTCATGATCAGGTTGCGGATGGCCTCGGAAAAGTCGGTCACGCCATAGACCGCCTTGACCGGGTCGGTCACCTTGATGAAGGCGACCGCATTGGTACGGATGACCGCGTTGTCGCGGGTGATCACCTCCTGCTCCTGCACGTCGAGGATGATGTCCTTGGTCACCACCTTGTAGGCGACGTCGTCGAGGTAGGGAATGATGATGTTGAGGCCGGGCAGCAGCGTGCGCAGGTATTTGCCCATGCGCTGCACCACCCACTCCTCGCCCTGCGGTACCACGCGCAGGCCCTTGGCCAGCGTGACGGCGACGAATATCAGCAGTGCGATGACGACGACCAGTCCGGAACTCATGGCGAACCTCCCTCAGTTTTTGTTGATGTGCGTGCGCCCGACCTTGAGCAGCGAGCCCTCGACCGACAGTACCTTCACCCGCTCGCCGACCGGCAACGTGTCGTCAGCGATGCAGTCCCATACGTCGGCGCCCAGCAGCGGCTTCTGGAAGCGCACCTGGCCGCGACCGAAGGGGGTGATCTCGTGCACCACCAGACCGACCTCGCCGAGCACGTCACCGGCCGACATGCCGGCGTGCGTGCGGTGCTGGTCGGCGCGGAACACGCGGAACCATGCGAACACCAGCACGCAGGACAGCACCGCCCACAAGGCGAGCTGCAGCGTCAGCGACAGTGTGGGCACCGCCCACAGCAGCAGACCGATGCCGATCGCGGCGACGCCGAACCACAGCACCACCATACCGGGCACGGCCAGTTCGATCACCAGCAGCGCAAGACCGGCGACCAGCCAGTGCCACCATTGAATATCCATATTGAAAGTCCGCAGTGAATGCCGGCGCAGTCTAGACGCTGCAGTCGCCGAGCGCCATCAGGTGAGCGGCCACCGCCGGGCCGATGGCCGGCAGACCGTAGCCGCCTTCCAGCGTCGACACGATGCGGCCCTGCGCCGACGCTTCGGCGATGTCGCGCAGTTCGTGCGTGATCCAGCGGTAGTCGGCGGCTTGGAGTTCGATATTGGCCAACGGGTCGTCGCGCAACGCGTCGAAGCCGGCGGAGATCAGCACCAGCTGCGGCCGGAAGGCGCGCAGCTTTGGCAGCGCGACCTCCTTCCAGTGGCGGCGGAAGGCGTCCGAGCCCTCACCCGCCGCCATGCGCAGCGGGATGTAGCCGGCGCGCTCGGGAAACTCGCCGCGCGGGTAATACGGGTGCTGGAAGCTGTCGGCCATCAGCACGCGCGGCTCACGCCTGAACATCAGTTCGGTGCCGTTTCCGCGGTGCACATCGAAGTCGGCGATGACCACGCGCTCGATGCCGTGCGTCGCCAGCGCGTGCGCGGCGCCGACCGCGACGTTGCCGTAGATGCAGAAGCCCATCGCCTCACCCGGCTTCGCGTGATGGCCGGGCGGGCGCGTCGCGCAGAAGACCGCCTTGGCCCGCCCGCTCATGACCAGATCGACGCCCTGCACGACGGCGCCGGCGGCGCGCGAGGCGGCGGCGAGCGAGCCGGGCGACATCACGGTATCGCTCTCCAGCTTGTAGGTGCCGCTCTTGGGAGCGACACGCTCGACCTCGTCGAGATAGGCGGCGGTGTGCACGCGCTCCAGCTGCGCGCGGGTGACCAGCGGTGCTTCGGCGCGCCGCCAGGTGCGCGTGATGCCGGTGCGCTCCAGTTCGGCGAGCACGGTCTGCAGGCGCGCCGGGGATTCGGGGTGACGGTCGCCCGGACGGTGCTCCAGACAGTCGGGATGGGAAATCAGTACGCAGTCCATGGCCGCAGTGTAGGCGGCCTCGGCGTCGGCGTGGCGTACCGGACGTGCACAAACGAACGGGAGCCGCACAGCGGCTCCCGTCGGTACGACAGATCGGGGGCGCTTGCCCCCGGCCCTCACTTTTTCTGCGCAGCCTTCTTCTTTTCGTAGTTGACCATTTCGTCCGGCGTGATGTGGCCGTCACGGTCGACGTCCATCGCCACCCAGTCGCGTGCCAGCTCGGGCTTGTCGGCCTTCTTGTCGGCTGCGTAGGCGCCGGCGCTCATTACGGCGCAGGCTGCAAAAACAAGACTGAACTTCTTCATTGCCATCTCCTGTCGTCGGTTGTGGGATGCATCGATGCGGCAATAATTAGCGCGCAAATCGAATGCCCCGCATAGAGACGGGACGGCACTTTGCAGTTCCGTCCGCCGACAGGCTCTTACCGGTTTTTGCTTTTTGAAAAGTCTTGAAAAAAATGGGCAGGTGCCGGACTGCGGCCGGCACCGTCCGCTCACTTCTTGGCGTCGGCGCGCTTCTTCTCCCAGGCGACCATTTCGTCCGGCGTGATGTAGCCGTCCTTGTTGGCGTCCATCTCGACCCAGTCGCGGGCCAGTTCGGGTTTGTCCGACGACGGCTTCTTCGCGTCGGCGGCGAGAACTGGCGTGGCAAGCAGAGCCAGCGTGCAGATCAGGGCAGTTTTCTTCATGGCTTTCTCCTCGGTGACGTGCCGCTCGAACGGCGACAGCGCCGTTCAATATCGGTGAGTCACAGCCACCCTCGGCAGGGAAATCCAATCGCACCAGGCGGGATGCTGTCCCGCGCCACGGACGGCGGCGCGCGATGCGCGGGAGGATTTCCCGACAGCCTTCGCATTACGATGCCCGGTCACGCAACTTCCGGAAATGCCTGCATGAGTCTGCGTTTCAGACTCACCCTGATCATCGCCTCGCTGATGACCCTGCTGGTGATTGCCGACAGCGGGCGCAGGCTCTACGACGCCCACGACGACGCCGTGACCGAGATCGATTCGGTGGCCCGCCTTGCGCACGCGCTGCTGCCCAGCGTGCTGACGCCGGCGCCGCCCGGCATGTCTACCGAGTCGCTGCTCGCGCACATCGAGCTCACGCAGGAACTGCGTACGCTGCGCCACCTCACCGTCGAGGTACACGCGCTGGACGGGCGCACCATACTGAGTTCGCGCGACGCGCCGCCGATCGAGGCGCCGGCCGCGCTGAACTGGATGGGCGAGCGCCTGCGCAACCTGCCGCCGCTGCGCAAGGACATCCGCGTTGGTGAGCGCGTGGTCGGCTACTACCTGCTGGTGCCGAACGCCGACGACGAACTGCGCGAGATCTGGGACGACTACATCAAGCAGACCAGCATGGTGCTGGCGATCGGGCTGATCGCCTGCTTCATGGTGTATTGGGCGGTCGGCCGCGCGCTGCAGCCGCTGGGCAGCGTCATGCGCGCGCTGTCGGCGATCGGCGAAGGCCGGCTCGATGCGCGGCTCGACAACGTCGGCCCGGGCGATCTGGCCCCGCTGTCCGATTCTTTCAACAGCATGGCGGCTACGCTGGAGGCTGCCGTGACTGAACGCGCGCGGCTGCTGCGCAAGCTGATCACGCACGAAGAGGAAATCCGCCAGTCGCTGGCGCGCGACCTGCACGACGAACTGAGCCCCTATCTGGTCGCCATCCATCCGCACGCGCGTCTGCTCGCCGACGCCTGCGAGGGCCGGCCTGAACTGGCCGAGCACCGTGAAGCGGCGCGCTGGATGTCGGAACAGGTCGGCCATCTGCTGCGTCTGGTGCGCAACCTGCTCGAACACCTGCGCCCGCCGGACATCGAGGAACTGGGCCTGCGCCACGCGCTGGCTGAACTGGGCACGCAGCGCAGCCGCGGCGCCGACAAGGTCGAGGTGGTGTTCCATCTCGACGAAGACCTCGGCCAGCTGTCGGCCATGCACGACATCACGCTCTACCGCATCGTGCAGGAGTGCCTGACCAATACGGCCAAGCACGCACGGTGCACCCGGGTCGATGTGCATCTGAGCATCGACCCGCGGCTCGGCCGCGTATCGCTGCGGGTGACCGACGACGGCGAACCAACGCCCTACGTCGCACCCGAAAGCGGCTTCGGTCTGGTCGGCATGCGCGAACGCGCGCTCGCACTGGGTGGTGACTGCCAGGCCGGACCGCGTTCGCGCGGCGGCTGGGAAGTGACTGCCTGGCTGCCCCTGAAAACCTCGGTACAGGAACACTGACATGGCTCCGAACACTCCCATCCGCGTTCTGCTCGTCGACGACCACGCCGTTGTGCGCGCCGGTTACCGCCGCTTCCTCGAACACAACCGCATGATGGAGGTGGTGGGTGAAGCCGGCAGTTCCGACGAGGCCTACCAGCTGTTCAGACTGATGAAACCGGACGTCGTGGTGATGGACATTTCGCTGCCCGGCGCCAGCGGCATCGAGGCGGCGCGCCGCATGCTGGCGCTCGACAGCCGGGCGCGCGTGCTCATGTTCTCGATGCACGCGCAGCCGGCTTTCGCCCGCCAGGCACTGGAAGCCGGCGCGATCGGCTTCCTGACCAAGGACACGGAGCCCGAAGCGCTGGTGCAGGCGGTGATCGCCGCCGCCCAGGGCCGGCGCACGCTGAGCCCGCGCGTCGCCGAACAGCTGGCGCTGGACAACGTGATGCCGGACGAGAAGCGGCTCGACGTGCTGACGCCGCGCGAATTCGAAATCTGCCGCCTGCTGCTGGCCGGCATGACCGTCGACGAGATCGCCGACGCGCTCAAGCTGAGCCCGAAAACGATCTCGAACCGGATGAGCGAAATCCGTCAGAAGCTCGACGTGCGCAGCGACGTCGAGCTGGTGCGTCTGGCCACCGCCGCCGGCCTGGTGCCCTGGGCGGCCAGGCCAGACGTTGCGGGGGAATCCGCAGCTTGACGGCGGCTCAGCGCGGATCGAGCTGATAGCTCAAGGTCAGCCAGATTCCGCGCCGTGCGCCCGGTGCCAGGAAGTTGGTGCTGAGCCAGTCACTGGAGTTGTGGTTGTAGCCGTCCGGCCCGATGGCGCCGTGTATCGACGGCGAAAACGGATTCACGCCGAGGCGGCCGGCGCTGAAGTATTCCTTGTCGAGCAGGTTGTTGATGCGCATGCCCAGCGTCCATTCCGGCGTGAGCTTGTAGCTCGTGTGGACGTTGAAGACGACGTGTCCCGGCACCGAACCCTTGTTGCCGGTCGGCTGCAGGCTGACGATCTGCTGGCCGATAACGGCGCCGTTGCCGTCGTAGATGTCGACCGGCACCTGTCGCACGACCCCTTCCCTGTGTTCGTTGTTCTCGTTGCCGCGCACGTAGGCGGTCGAATGGGCGATCGCCGTCACGCCCACGGTCCACTTGTCGGTCACCTCGTAGCTCAGCGTGGCGTTCAGGTTGTGCAGCGGTATGCCCGGCATGCGGTTGCCCGGCTTGACGCGGATGCGCCCGACCGGATCGTCCAGATCGTAGATGCACTGGCCGGAGGCATTGCAGTAGGGCTCCAGCGTCGCACTGCTGTTGTCGTTCGCCGCCATGACGAATGACTCCTGGAAGGTGGCGTCGGTCAGCGCGTAGTTCAGCCGCAGGCGCGCCTTGCCCAGCTGGGCGGTCATGCCGGCTTCGATGCCCTGCCGGCGGGTGTCGCCGATGCTGTCGAAGAAGCTGCGGTTGCCCGGATAGGTCACCAGGTAGATGTCGTCCTTCAGATCGGTACGGTAGGCGCCGAGATTCCACTCGATGTTGTCGCCCCAGCGGCCGCGCATGCCGAAGTCGATGGTTTCGGCGCGGATCTGCGGCAGATAGGGGTCGCCCGACAGCGTCGAGGGTAAGGAGCAGGAGCGGTTTTCCAGCAGCCCCTTCTCGATGTACTTGTTGCCGCTCATCTTGACCAGCGTGTGGTCGAGCGCGCAGCCCAGTTCGATCACCGACGGCGTGCGCGCACCGCGTGCCCAGTTGCCATAGACGTTCAGGTCCGGCTGCGCCTGCCAGGTGCCACCGAGCGAAGGATTCAGCGAGCGATAGGTGAAGTGCTCGGTTTCCGCCGGGTTCATGATGCGCGCAAGGTCGGGCACGCGATAGCCGGTGGTCGGACACACGCCATCGACGCAGATGTCGTAGAAGTTCGGATAGGCCTCGTACTGGGCAAGGTCGAAAACGGTGAAGCCGTAGCTGCGCGAGGCCAGTACGTTCTTGACCCGCGTGTGGTTGAAGCGCACCGCGCCGGTCAGGTGCACCGTCTCGACCGGGCTCCAGGTCTCGCTCGCATACAGGCTCTTGGTGATCGAGGTGCCGGCGAAGTCGTTGTTGCGCACCTCTTCGTCGGCCGCGGCGTACTGATCACGGATCTCGTCCGGTGCCAGATAGGCATTGCGCTCGGCGTCGAGCAGCCCGAGCATCTGCCCGCTGCCGTAGCGCGCCTTCGCGCGGTCGACCGATGCGCCGACCATGAATTTGTGGCGATCGTAGTTCCAGTTCAGCTGCATCGACGCGCCGTGGATGATCTGTTCGATCCGCGTATTGGTCAGCACCGCAGTCGGCGTGCCCTCGACCACGCCCGGTCGGGTGGTGCCGAAACCGTCGGTCATCAGCACGTTGCCGGTCACCGGGTCGCGCTGGGTCAGTTCGCCACGCTGCGAGGTCACGTCCCGGTCCTGCGTGGCGGCACAGTTGTCGCCGTTGAAGGGGGTGACCGTCATGACGGCGTGCTTCACGCCATCCTGCGTGTAGAAGAAGCTCGCAGTCATGCCGCCGATGACGTCGATGTCACCGGCCGGCACTCTGGGTGCGCTGCCGCCGACCCAGGTGCCCGCCGTGTAAGACGGTTCGCCATTCGAATACGAGGTTGGGTCGCCCGGCAGCACCGGCGGGCGCGTCACCGCCTGCGGCACGTAGAACAGCGCCTGGTGGTAGTTCTTCCAGGTGTCGAACTCGTACTTCGCGTGTGCCGCGTAATCGTCGGGCAGGTCAGCATTGAACGCGCCGTCCGGCAGCAGGGCCGGGTTGGCGACGCCATTGGTCGCGTAGTCCATCAGGAAGTTCAGGAACTCCGGATACGCCGGCGAGAACCAGTCGTTCGGATCGAAAGCGACGACGTAGTAGTCGGGCAGACCGTACTTGTTGCTGCTGTTGTACAGGCAGGTGTACTGCTCGCCCGGATCGAGCTTGCGCCGCGCGTAGTCGCCGCGCAATTCGGTATAGACGTCGGCCCCGAGGGCGCGACGATTGCTGTCGCGCTGGTAAACCTGGCCGGTAATGGTGAAGTTGTCGTTGACGATGAAACTGCCGGACAGCTGCAGCTGCAGCAGCCGGTTCTTCGTCGTATCCGGCGACGTGAATACGCCGTTGCGGTCCTGCGCATACATCTGGCTCGGAATCATCCCGTTGCCGACGAGGTCGTTCCAGACGTACAGCGAGCTGAGGTTCAGGTCCAGCCGGTCGCTGCGATAGCTGCCCTTGCCGAACACCTGGTTCACCTTGGTCGGCGAATTGTCGCGCCAGCCGTCTTCGACGAAGAAGTTGCCGGCGCCGAAAAGGCCCACGCTGCCGTTGTTCCAGCCGCCCGAAACCAGCAGCTGGTTGCGGCCGAACGCGCCGGTGAGCAGTTCGGCCTCGACGCCGGGGCTGTCGAAACCGCTCTTGGTGCGCATCGAGAAGGCGCCGCCCAGCGTGCCGAGACCGAAGATCGGATTCGAGCCCGGAAAGACGTCGAAGCCCGACAGCGCGTTCATCGGAATCATGTCCCAGTTCACGACGTCGCCGAAGGGTTCGTTCACGCGTATGCCGTCGATGAACACCGACAGGCCCTGCGGCGTGCCGAGTTGCGGACTGGCGGTGAAGCCCCGGTAGTTCACGTCCATCTGGAACGGGTTGCCCTGGTAGTCGTTCACGTTGACCGACTGCATGGTCGAGTTCAGCAGATCGGCCACGCTGACCGCGTGGGCATTGCGGATGTCCTCGGCGGAGAGGCTCTGCACATTGCCCGGGATTTCCTCTTTCGTCAGACCGAGGCCCGGCAGCGGACCGATCTCGTGGAAACGCTTGGCGCGCACCTGGATCGCTTCGAGCTGATGGACGGACGAGGATGGGTCACCGAGGGCAGGCAGCGGCTGCGCCGGGGCACGGCGCAGTGTGTATCCACCCGCTTCGTCGATACGCAGTTCGAGCCCGCTTCCCTGCAGCGCGGCGGTGAATGCCTCGCGCACCGAGAAATCCCCGCGGACACCGGCGCTGCGCTTGCCGTTGACCAGTGAAGGCTCAAACGTAAACACCACGCCCGCACGGCGCGCGACGCGATTGAGGGTGTCGCCGAGCGGCCCCGGTGCGATGTCGTAACTGCGTACCGTATCGTTGCGCGTCGCGTCGGCCAGTTCGAGCCGCAGCGCATCTGCAGCGGTGGGCAGGCTGACGACTGCCAGCCCGAGCGCCGCCGCACCCAGTAAGCGCTTGCCGGCACGTGCACCATTGCGACCATCTGTCCCCTTCATGAGCTCCCCCGCTTTTTTTGTGTAATCGCGGGCAATGACGAAGGACGACGGCAAAAGTACAGTCGGCGTCGAAAAAATCAGCGGCGGTCGATGCGGACGATGTAGGCGGTGTAACGGGTGATGCGCAGCGGCAGGTTCGCGCTCAGTGCGGCAAGCGCCCGGTCGGTGTCGTCGAGCGGGAACACGCCCGAAACCGAGAGGCCCTGCAGCGCTTCCGCGTCGTAGTAGAGCGTGCCGCGGCGATAGCGCTCGAGTTCGGCCAGTACCTCGGTGAGCGGCTTGTCGTCGACCGCTAGCACGCCGTCGCGCCAGCCGATGAGCGCGTCGATATCGGCCGCCTCGGTCGCACCGACACCTCCATCGGTGATCCGGGTTGCGCTGCCGGGCGCCAGCGTGGTGCAGGTGCCGACAGCGCGGCTGCACGCCTCGACGGTCGACTCGATCACCGCGACGCGCGTCGCGTCGGCGTCGTCGCGCACCACGTACTGCGTGCCGAGCGCGCGGGCCGTCGCGTGCCGGCTTTCGACCACGAAGGGACGCTGCGGGTCGGCGCTCACTTCGACCAGAATCTCGCCCCGCCGCAGCACGATGCGACGTTCCTGACCGGTGTACTGCGCGTCTATCGCCGAGTCGGTGTTGAGCGTGATGCGGCTGCCGTCGTCCAGCGTGATCGTCAGCCGCTCGCCCGGCGCCGTGCGATGGTCGGCCAGCAGGTAGCGTGCGGTCTGCGATTGCAGCGCCAGCCAGCCACTGCCGGCCACGGTGCACGCGAGCATCAGCGCACCGGCCAGGGCGCGGCGGCGTCGCCCTGATCCAGAGAGGCTTGCGTCAAGGGCAGCCTTTCCGGCGCGCGCATCGACCTGGCCGAAGCGCGACCATATCGAATCGATGCGGCCATAAGCGAGACGGTGCATCGGATCGGCCTGTAGCCAGTCGTGCAGTGCGGATCGTTGTTCCGGCGTGCAGGCGTCGTCCTGCATCTTCAGGTACCACTCCGTCGCCGCGGCCACGACGGCGGCCGACGGCGTACCGTCCTCGGTGGCGCGCTCATGCTGCGCAGCGGTCGATGCCGAGTGCGACATGGTCAGCCGTACAGCACGCGGTAGCACTGCATCAGGACGGTAGCCAGATACTGCTTGATCATGCTGACCGACACCCCGAGGCGGGTAGCGATTTCGGCGTGCGGCAGCCCGTCGAGTCGATACAGCAGGAAGGCCTTGCGCGGCTTCGGCGGCAAGGTCTCCAGCATGGTTGCCAGCGCATTGAGGGTTTCCAGCGCCGCGTGATGATCTTCGGCCGAGGGGGCGGACGCATCCGACGCGTAAAGCGCCAGAGCACCGAGATACGACTGTTCGAGCTTGCGACGGCGCAGGTGATCGATCAGCAGCCGACCCGCGGTCGTCGTCAGGAAGGCGCGCGGCTCACGCAGTTGCGCAAGTTCGTCGCACTGCATGACGCGGACGAAGGTGTCCTGCGTCAGGTCGGCGGCGTCGGAAGGACAGCGAAGCTTCTTGCGCAGCCAGCCGAACAGCCATCCCTGATGATCGATGTACAGGTCCTTGACCAGTTCCTGACGGACGGGATGTTCGATCTGCATGGCGGGAATCGGAGGGCGCGCGCACCGGTGGATGAGCAGACGTTCAGGTCCGCGGATGCCCGATTCTCAAAACTGCCTCGACGCTTGTACAGGGAAAAGCTCCCTGCCCCTCCCGACCGCTTTGCGACGCTTCAACCGCGCGTGCGCTGCCTCACCTGCTCGAACAGGCAGACGGTGGCCGCCATCGCGACATTCAGCGATTCGGCCGCACCGGGCATCGGAATGATGGCCGGGTCGGTCGCCAGCGCGCTGACGGCCGGCGACAGGCCGGCGCCTTCGTTGCCGAACAGCCAGGCGATCGGGCCGCGCAGGTCCAGCGCATACAGCGAGGTGCGTGCATCGAGCCGGGTGGCGACGATGCGGCCCGGAAAATCCTTGAGCGCCGCCGCCACGTCGCAGTGCTCACGGATGCGCAGGCTGAAATGAGCGCCCTGCCCGGCACGCAGCACCTTGGGGCTCCACGCCTGGGCGCAGCCGGTGGTCAGCAGCACGTCGCGCACGCCGGTGGCCCAGGCGGCGCGCAGCAGCGTGCCGAGATTGCCGCTGTCCTGCACTGCGTCGAGCACCAGACAGTCACCGGTGATCGGCGCCTCCGCCTCGGCTGGGATGTCGATCAGCCCGAGCAGGCCGGTCGGCGTGTCGGTCGGGCTCAGTTCGTCGAACAGCGCGTCGGCGAGCAGCAGCACGGCTTCGCCCTGCTCCGCCAGCGCGGCCTTCACCTCGGGGTGATCGAGCGCGCGCTCGGCGACGATCGCCAGCTTGGGGCGCACGCCGGCGTCGAGCGCGCTGCGGAACAGGTGCAGGCCGTCGATCAGCGTTTCCGCCGCTTCGCGCCGAGCGCGCGACGAGGTCGCGAGCTTGCGCAAGTGCTTGAACTGCGCGTTGTCGCGCGACTGGACGTGCTTCATCCGGCCACCAGTGCGCGCCCCAGCGTGGCCAGCGCGATGGTGACAAAGCCGAGCACGGTGTTCAGCCCGACCAGCTTGCGGATCTGCGCCAGCGCCGCACCACCGGCCGGCCAGTCGGACGCATCGACCGCGCGCAGCAGCCGCTTGTAGGGCGCGAAGAACACGTGCATGAAGATGAACATCATGATCAGGCCGACGCCGAACATCAGGTGCCAGTGGATCGGCGCCGCCTTCATGCCGACCGCCAGCATCATCCCCAGCCCGCTGACGAGAATGACGGCGACCGATGCCCACACCAGCGGGAAGAAGCGGCCGAACACCGCACGCCACAGCCGCAGCCGCGCGGGCGGTTCGAGCTGCACCGCGGCCACCGGCCTCAGACAGACATACGCGAAGAACATGCCGCCGACCCAGATCGTGACTGCGGCGACGTGCAGGAACAGCAGCAGCGGAGCGTGGCTCATGGTGTGAAGACCCCCGGTGAATGGCGCGCATTGGAGGGCGCGCGGCCAAGAAAAAGCCCGCACATCCTGCGATGCGCGGGCTCCGATGTTAACGCGTCCCGGCGATCAGGCCGGTGCCGACGTGCGGATCAGGTGGTCGAAAGCCGAAATCGCCGCCTTCGAGCCTTCGCCCATCGCGATGATGATCTGCTTGTACGGCACGGTGGTCACGTCACCAGCGGCGAACACGCCCGGCGTGCTGGTTTCGCAGCGCGCGTCGACCTGGATTTCGCCGTACTTCGTCAGCTCGATCGAACCCTTCAGCCATTCGGTGTTGGGCACCAGACCGATCTGCACGAAGATGCCTTCGAGCTCGATCGTGTGCGACTCGCCGGTGGCGCGGTCGGTGTACTTCAGCGCATTGACCTTGCCGTCGGCCCCACCCGTCACTTCGGTGGTCTGCGCCTGCAGGATCACCTTCACGTTCGGCAGGCTCAGCAGCTTGCGCTGCAGCACCGCGTCGGCGCGCATCTGCTTGTCGAATTCCAGCAGCGTCACGTGGCCGACGATGCCGGCCAGGTCGATCGCCGCCTCGACGCCCGAGTTGCCGCCGCCGATCACCGCCACGCGCTTGCCCTTGAACAGCGGGCCGTCGCAGTGCGGGCAGTAGGCCACGCCCTTGTTGCGGTATTCGCGTTCGCCCGGCACGTTCATTTCACGCCAGCGCGCACCGGTCGCCAGGATGACCGAACGCGACTTGAGCTGGCCGCCATTGGACAGCTGCAGCGTGATCAGGCCGTCGGGCGACTCCGCGGCCGGAATCAACTTGTCGACGCGCTGCAGCGCCATCACGTCGACCTCGTAGCTCTTCACGTGCTCTTCGAGCGCGGCGGCGAGCTTCGGGCCTTCTGTTTCCTTGACCGAAATGAAGTTCTCGATGCCCAGCGTGTCCATCAGCTGACCGCCGAAGCGCTCGGCGACCACACCGGTGCGGATGCCCTTGCGCGCGGCGTAGATCGCCGCCGCCGAACCGGCCGGGCCACCGCCGACCACCAGCACGTCGAACGGCGCCTTGGCGTTCATCTTCTCCGCGTCACGCTTGGCAGCACCGGTATCGACCTTGCCGACGATCTCTTCCAGCGTCATGCGGCCGGCGCCGAACAGTTCGCCGTTCAGGAACACCATCGGCACTGCCATCACCTGGCGCTCTTCGACTTCCTTCTGGAACAGCGCACCGTCGATGGTGACCACCTTGACGCGCGGATTCAGCACTGCCATCAGGTTCAGCGCCTGCACCACGTCCGGGCAGTTGTGGCAGGACAGCGACATGAACACTTCGAAGCTGTAGTCGCCATCGAGCGACTTGATCTGTTCGATCATCTCGTCCGACACGCGCGGCGGGTGACCGCCGGCCTGCAGCAGCGCGAGCACCAGCGAGGTGAATTCATGGCCGAGCGGAATGGCTGCGAAGCGCAGCGACATGTTGCCGCCCTTGCGGTTGATCGCGAACGACGGCGTACGCGCGGCACTGCCCCGCTCCTCGCTGACAGTGATCTTGTCCGACAGCTCTGCGATGTCGGACAGCAGGCCCTGCAGTTCGCGCGAAGCGGCGCTGTCGTCCACCGCGGCCGTCAGTTCGATCGGTTGCTGCAGCTTTTCGAGATAGGCCTTCAACTGGCCCTTGAGAGTGGCGTCCAGCATGGTGTGCTCGGCTTTCGAAACGGATGATGCGGAAAACAAAACGCCCGGGCCGGGCGCCGTCAGGGCATGTTCTCAAAACCACTTGAGAACACACCCTGGCACCTGACCCGGGCGCCTCTGCGAAGCGTTGTGCGCTTAGATCTTGCCGACCAGGTCGAGCGACGGGGTCAGCGTTTCGGCGCCTTCCTTCCACTTGGCCGGGCAGACCTGGCCGGGGTGGCTGGCGACGAACTGCGCAGCCTTGAGCTTGCGCAGCGTTTCGTTCATGTCGCGGGCGATCGCGTTGTCGTGGATTTCGGCGGTCTTGATCTGACCGTCCGGGTTGATGATGAAGGTGCCGCGCAGCGCCAGGCCTTCTTCATCGATATGCACGTCGAACGCGCGGGTCAGCTGGTGGGTCGGGTCGCCGACCAGCGGGAACTGGGCCTTGCCGACGGCCGGCGAGGTTTCGTGCCACACCTTGTGCGAGAAATGGGTGTCGGTGGTGACGATGTACACTTCGGCACCGGCCTTCTGGAATTCGGCGTAGTTGTTGGCCGCGTCTTCGACTTCGGTCGGGCAGTTGAAGGTGAAGGCAGCCGGCATGAACACGATCACCGACCACTTGCCCTTCAGGCTCTCGTCGGTCACGGTGATGAACTTGCCGTTGTGGAAAGCGTTTGCCTTGAAGGGCTGGACGGTGCTGTTGATGATGCTCATGTCGAGATCCTCTTTTGTGGGTGGGGTGAAAGTCGCAATGATATTGCGAAACTGCCTCTTTGTTTAGACTTGATCTAAAAAAGTTCAGCGGAATCCGGAAAAAGATGCGCGCTGCGCCGCGTGAAGGCGACCAGCGACAGCATGACCGGCACTTCGACCAGCACGCCGACCACGGTCGCCAGCGCCGCGCCCGAGTGCAGTCCGAACAGGGAGATCGCAACCGCGACCGCAAGTTCGAAGAAATTCGACGTGCCGATCAGGCAGGCCGGTGCCGCCACCGGATAGGGCAGCTTCATCATCCGCGCGGCGACGAAGGAGATGGCGAAGATGCCGTAAGTCTGCAGCACCAGCGGCACGGCGATCAGCGCGATCACGAAGGGCTGGGCGACGATGGTTTCCGCCTGGAAGCCGAACAGCAGCACGACGGTGGCCAGCAGACCGACGATGGACCAGGGCTTGAGGCGCGCGACGAATCCGGCCAGTGCGGCACCGTTGCCAAGCGCACGGCGGGTCAGCACGCCGGCGAGCAGCGGCAGCACCACGTAGAGCGCGGTGGACAGCAGCAGCGTTTCCCACGGCACGGCCACGTCGGTCACGCCGAGCAGGAAGGCGGCGATCGGCGCGAAGGCGAACACCATGACCAGATCGTTCACCGACACCTGCACCAGCGTGTAGTTGGGATCACCCCGCGTGAGCTGACTCCAGACGAACACCATCGCGGTGCACGGTGCGACGCCGAGCAGGATCATGCCGGCGATGTATTCCGACGCCGATTGCGGATCGACCCAGGGCGCAAACAGGTGCTGGAAGAACAGCACGCCCAGCGCGGCCATCGTGAAGGGCTTGATCAGCCAGTTCACGACCAGCGTCAGCACCAGGCCCTGAGGCCGGCGACCGACGTCGCGCACGGCGGCGAAATCGATCTGGATCATCATCGGGTAGATCATCACCCAGATGAGCACGGCCACCACCAGATTGACGTGCGCCAGTTCCAGCGCCGCGACGGCCGCAAAGGCCGGCGGCGCGACCAGTCCCAGCGCGACACCCGCAACGATGGCCAGGCCCACCCACAGGGTGAGCCAGCGTTCGAACATGCCCATGGAAAGACCTCAGTGTGCGGCCAGATCGCGCGCGGTCTGCTGCAACGCCAGCGCGTGCAGGCGCTCGTCCGGCATCGCGACCAGGATTTCGAGACGACGGCGGATCAGCGCCAGCGTGTCGCGGAAGGCGGTCAGCTTCGCCGCATCGCTGCCGGTGGTCGCCGAGGGGTCGGCGTAGCCCCAATGTGCGGTGGCCGGATGGCCCGGCCACACCGGGCAGGTTTCGCCGGCGGCGCTGTCGCACACGGTGATGATCAGATCCATCGCCGGCGCGCCGGGCGCGGCGAATTCGTCCCAGGCCTTGCTGCGCACGCCCGTCGTATCGATGCCCTGCTCCGCCAGCGCCTGCCGCGCGAACGGATTCACCCGCCCGCTCGGCTGACTGCCGGCCGAAAAGGCGCGGAAACGGGCACCGCCGAGGTGGTTGAGCAGGCATTCGGCGAGCACGCTGCGCGCCGAATTGTGGGTGCACAGAAACAGGACGTTGAGCGGACGGGCCATGTCAGCAGCAGCCCGAACCGGAGGTCTTCACACCGATGTTCAGCGGCTTGCCACGGGTGACCGGCGCCTCGGGGGCACAGCAGGCAGCGCCGCCGCTGGCCGCTTCATTGAACACCGGAATGTTGGCCAGCGTATGGAAGTGCTCCCAGGCGATGCCCTGCGGGTCGGTCACCCAGTGCTTTTCGCTGCGCGCGTAACAGCAGGTGGTTTCGCCTTCGTCGAGCAGCGCCATGTCAGCCGATTCGGCGCGCGCCTTCATCGCCGCAAGTTCGGCCGGGTCGTCGGTCTGGATGCCGAGGTGGTCGATGCCCGGCTTGGTTCCACGGGTCGAGATCGCGAAATTGACCGGCGGATCTTCGAGCATCCACTTCGCGTAGTCGGCTTCGGTGCGCGCCGGCTGCGCATCGAACAGCTTGTTGTAGAAGGCGACGCTCTTCGCCAGGTCGTCGACGTGCAGATGGACGTGAAAGCGCTTCATTGCGGTTCTCCGGTCAGCAGTTCGTGCAGGAAGGTGCGGCCTCGACACAGGGTGTGCCGCGGCAGCAGTTTTCGGTGAGATAGGCCATCAGGGCGCCCATGCGCGCGTAGTCGGCGCGGTAGATCAGGTGGCGGCCGTCGCGCGACTGCAGCAGCAGGCCGGCCTGGGTCAGTTCCTTCAGATGGAAGGACAGTGTGGTCGGCGCGACCGACAGTGCCTCGCCGAGCGCGCCGGGCGTCATGCCGTCGGGGCCGGCGACGACCAGTGCGCGGAACACGCGCAGACGGATTTCGTGAGCCAGTGCGGCCAGAGCGCGGATGATGTCCTGTTCTTCCATAATTCAACGATATTTGAATCATTGAATCGATGCAAGTGTCGCGTGCTTTCGACTACGCTGGCGCTTCACCCGGTTCGCCTGCCCCGCACGCCCGATGAAGACCCGCTACAACGACAGTGCTGCCTACGTGACCAAGGACGGTTCGCTGATCCGCGAACTGATGCATCCGGCGCAGCATGGAGGGCGGGCGCAGAGCCTGGCCGAAGCGACCGTGCCGGCCGGTACCCGCACCGCGCTGCACCGGCACCACGTGACCGAAGAGCTGTACCACGTGACGGCCGGCCAGGGGCGCATGACGCTGGGCGAGCACAGCTTCGACGTGACCGTCGGCGACACCGTGCTGATTCCACCTGGCACATCGCACTGCATCGAGGCAACCGGCCGCGAGGCACTGGTCATCCTCTGCTGCTGCAGCCCGGCCTATGCACACGACGACACCGAACTGCTGAACGAGGCCGCAATGTGAGCGCCAATCTGTTCGACGGTCTGCCGCCGGCGCCGCAGCCGGAAGAGCTGTTCGAGACGCTGTGCGCACGGCCCGGCGTGCGCATCGAGCGCATCGTGTCGACCGGTCAGTGCAGCCCGCCCGGCTTCTGGTATGACCAGCCGGGCGACGAGTGGGTGGCATTGCTGAGCGGTTCGGCCACGCTGCGCTTCGCGGATGAAGCGAGCGGCCGCGAACTGCGCCCCGGCGACTGGGTGTTCATCGCGGCACACCGGCACCACCGCGTCGAATGCACCGATGCCACCACGCCATCGGTCTGGCTGGCCGTGCATCTGGACGCACAGGACTGAGCGCTTCAGCCGGTCTTGCCGAGCAGTTCGCCGATTTCCTGTTCACTCAACACCTTGCCCGCGGACACCAGCTTTTCGTCGATCACCAGCGCCGGCGTCGACATGACGCCGTAGGCGGCGATGTCGACGAAATCGGTCACCTTGACGATATCGGCTTGCTGGCCACGCGCGGCCAGCGCCTTGCGCGTGTTGTCCGCCAGTTCGATGCACTTGCGGCAACCGCTGCCCAGTACCTTGATGATCATGTCGTCTCCCCTCGCCTGCCAGGTCAGGTGAATGCGCCCGCAAAGGCATTGAACAGATAGCCGATCAGCACGATGCCACCCGCCACGATGCCGACGAATGTCGCCAGCAGCGGCGTGCGGACGACACGCTTGAGCATGATGATGGACGGCAGCGACAGCGCAGTGACCGACATCATGAATGCCAGCGCCGTACCCAGCCCCACGCCGCGCGCCACCAGCGCCTCGGCGATCGGCAGCGTGCCGAAGATGTCGGCGTACATCGGGACGCCGACCAGCGTAGCCAGCGGCACCGACCATGGCTTGTCCTGCCCGAGCAGCCCGTTGATCAGACGCTCCGGTATCCAGTTGTGGATGGCCGCGCCAATGCCGACACCGATCAGGATGTAGAGCCAGACGCGGCGAACGATGTCGCGCACCTGGTCGCGGGCGAAGCGCAGGCGCTCGCGCACGTCGGGCACGCCGTCGTCGCCGTGCATGACCGGGCTGGTGAACACGAAAGGCTCGATGTGGCGCTCCATTCGCGCGCGGCCGATCAAGGTGCCGCCGACCACCGCCAGCACGACGCCGACCGTCACGTAGGCGATGGCGATGGGCCAGTTGAAAATGCTCGCCAGCAGGATGACCGACGCCAGATCGACCAGCGGCGACGAAATCAGGAAGGAAAAGGTAACGCCTGTCGGCAGCCCGGCGCTGGTGAAGCCGATGAACAGCGGAATCGACGAACAGGAACAGAATGGCGTGACCGTACCGAGCAGGGCTGCCAGCAGATTGCCGCGCACCCCGGTGAAACGCCCCAGGATGCGGCGCGTGCGCTCGGGCGGGAAATGGCTCTGCACGTATGAAATGCCGAAGATCAGCAACGACAGCAGGATGAATATCTTCACCGTGTCGTAGATGAAGAAATGCACGCTGGCGCCGAACTGCCCGCTCATCGGCAACCCGATGCCCTGCTCGACCAGTATGCGTACCAGGTCTGACAGCCACTGCATGCGCAGCAGCTGGTCGTTGAGCCAGCCAAACGGGTTCATTGCGGGTGCGGGCAACAGGACATGCTGCTGATGCTAGTCCAGTCCAGCACTGGCAGCTTGAACTGGCTCAAGCGAAGGCGAACGCCTTCAGTCGGGCATGCCGAAATCCAGTGCGCTCTGCGCGACCGGCGCAAAGCTGCGCCGGTGTATCGGTGACGGCCCGTGCGCGCGCAGCGCGGCCAGATGCTCGGCGGTCGGATAGCCCTTGTGCTGGGCAATGCCGTACTGCGGATACAGCGCTGCGAGCGCCATCATTTCGTGATCACGACCGGTCTTGGCGAGGATGGAGGCGGCCGAGATCGCCGCTTCCGACGCATCGCCGCCGACGATGGCACGCGCCGGCATGGTGAGGCCCGGCGGTACGCGGTTGCCGTCGATCAGCACCTGATCGGGCGGCACGGCAAGGCCTTCGACTGCGCGACGCATCGCCAGCATGGTCGCGCGCAGGATGTTGAGACGGTCGATTTCCTCCACCGTCGCGATGCCGACCGCCCAGGCCAACGCGCGCTCGCGGATCAGTGGCGCCAGCGCTTCGCGCTTCTTTTCTGAAAGCTTCTTCGAATCGTTCAGGCCGTCTATGGGGCGCAAGGGATCGAGAATGACCGCCGCCGCATAGACCGGACCGCACAGCGGCCCCCGGCCGGCCTCGTCGACGCCGGCGATCTTCATGTGCGTGGCAGATGCGGCAGGATGGCCGCCGCGGCGCGCGCTGCCGTGCCTTGGCGCAGCGTGAAGTGGATGCGCTCGAATTCGTCGATCTGCGCCGCCCGCGCCACCGCGTCACCGAGCAGCGCATCGAGCGCGTCAGCCAGCTTTTCGGGTGTGGCGTCGTGCTGCAGCAGTTCGGGCACGATGCTGCGGCCAGCCAGGATGTTGGGCAGGCCGACCCAGGGCTGATAGGCCATGCGCTTCATGATGCGATAGCTCAGCGCGTGGATGCGGTAGGCCACGACGTGCGGCGCGCGGCACAGCGCCGCTTCGAGGGTCGCCGTGCCGCTGGCCACCAGCGCCACGTCGCAGGCCATCAGCGCGTCGCGCGCGTGACCGAACAGGATGGACACCGGCAGTTCGGTCGCCTGACAGTCCCACAGCGCCTGTTCGAACTGGGTACGCGTTTCGCGCGTGGTCAGCGGCACCAGGAATCTGAGGTCCGGATGGCGCTCGTGCAGCAGCTTGGCCGCACCGATCCAGGAATGCGCGTTGTACTGCAGTTCCGACTGCCGGCTACCCGGCAGCAGCGCCACGATGCGCGCATCGACCGGGATTGCCAGGCGTTCGCGGGCGGCAAAGCGCTGCGGCTCGGGCGAAATCTCGTCGGCGAAGGGATGGCCGACATAGCTCACCGGCACGCCGGCCTTCTCGTAGATCGCCGGTTCGAACGGGAACAGGCACAGCACGCGCGACACGCTGCGCGCAATGCCCTTGATGCGGCCGCCGCGCCAGGCCCAGATCGACGGGCTCACGTAGTGGATGGCGGGCACGCCGGCGTCGCGCAGCTTGCGCTCCAGCCACAGGTTGAAATCGGGCGCGTCGACGCCGATGAAGGCCGCCGGCTTGTCCTTCAGCAGGCGGTCGAGCAGGCTGCGACGGATGCCGGCCAGTTCGCGGTAGTGCTTGAGCACCTCGAAATAGCCGCGCACGGCCAGCTTCTCGGACGGCCACCAGGCGTCGAAGCCGGCCGACTGCATGCGCGGCCCGCCGATGCCGACGAAGTCGATATCGGGCCGCGCATCGCGCAGTGCCTTGATCAGATGCGCAGCCAGCTGGTCGCCCGACGCTTCGCCGGCGACCATGGCCACCGTGATGCGGGAGGCCATTATCGGATGATGCCGCGTCCGCCGGATGCGAGGAAATCGGACAGCAGCGCGACTTCGGGCGTCGCCTTCGCCGCTTCGGCGATGGCGGCCTTGGCCTCGTCCAGCGTCAGCCCCTCGCGGTACAGCGTCTTGTAGGCGCGCTTGATCGCCATGATGGCTTCGCTGCTGTAGCCGCGACGGCGCAGGCCTTCGCTGTTGATGCCGTGCGGGCTGGCCGGCACGCCATTGGCCAGCACGAAGGGCGGCACGTCCTGCAGCACGCTCGAATGCACGCCGCAGAAGCTGTGCGCACCGACGCGCACGAACTGGTGCACGCCGGTGAAGCCGCCGAGGATGGCCCAGTCGCCGACATGCACGTGGCCGGCCAGCGCGGTGTTGTTAGCCATGATGGTGTGGCTGCCGACCTGGCAGTCGTGCGCGACGTGCACGTAGGCCATGATCCAGTTGTCGTCGCCCAGGCGCGTGACGCCGCCATCCTGCACGGTGCCGCAGTTCATCGTCGCGTATTCGCGCACGGTGTTGCGGTCGCCGATCTCCAGACGGGTCGGTTCATTGGCGTACTTCTTGTCCTGCGGTGCGCCGCCGATCGAACAGAATGGGTGGAACGCGTTGTCGCGCCCGATGCGGGTATGGCCCTGGATCACCACGTGCGCATGCACCTTGGTGCCGGCACCGATCTCGACGTTCGGCCCGATGATGCTGTAGGCACCGATCTCGACACCGTCGGCGATCTGCGCCGCCGGATCGACGATGGCGGTCGGATGGATGAGCGTTGCCATCAGGTCGGACGCACCGCACAGAGCAGTTCGGATTCGGCCACCACGCCGCCGTCGACGCGGGCGCGCGCCTGGTATTTCCAGATGCCGCGCGAGTGCTTCAGCAGATCGACTTCGAGGATGAGCTGGTCGCCGGCCATGACCGGCTTCTTGAAGCGGGTGTTGTCCACGCCACAGAGGTAATAGACCGAATCGGCGTCGGGCGTCGTGCCCAGCGTTTCGAAGGACAGGATGGCTGCGGCCTGCGCCAGCGCCTCGACAATGAGCACGCCCGGCATGACCGGATGGTTCGGGAAGTGGCCGGGGAAGAAGGGCTCGTTGATCGTGACGTTCTTCAGCGCCTTGATGTACTTGCCCGCCTCGACTTCGAGCACGCGATCGACCAGCAGGAAAGGAAAGCGGTGCGGCAGCGACTTCAGCACCGCGTGGATGTCCATCGATTTCAATTCAGTCTTCCTTGTTGCCTTGCAGCGTTGCAAGTTGTTGCTCGAGCGCCTTGATGCGATCGGCCATCGAGTCGAGGTGTCGCAGGCGCGAGTAGTTGCGCGTCCATTCCTTGTGCTCCATCGACGGCACCGAACCGGTGTAGACGCCCTTCTCCGGAATCGACTTGGTCGCGAACGACACCGCCGACACCACCACGTCATCGACGATGTCGATGTGGCCCATGATGTTGGCCGAACCGCCGATCATGCAGCGCTTGCCTATCGTCGTACTGCCGGCCACGCCGGAACACGCCGCCATCGCAGTATGGTCGCCGATACGCACGTTGTGGGCGATCTGGATCAGGTTGTCGAGCTTTACGCCGTCGCCGATCACGGTGTCTTCGAGCGCGCCGCGATCCACCGTCGTGTTGGCACCGATTTCGACGTCGTTGCCGATCAGTACGCGACCGATCTGCGGAATCTTGACCCAGCTGCCGTCCGCCTCGCGGGCGAAGCCGAAGCCGTCTGCACCGATCACGGCGCCCGAATGCAGGATGCAGCGCTCGCCGATCACGCAGTGCGCGTACACGACGACGCGCGGATGCAGCCGCGTCCCGGCGCCGACGCGCACACCCTCGCCCACCACGCAGCCGGCGCCGATCAGCACGTTGGCGCCGATGTCCGCACCCTCGCCCACCACCGCACCGGCGGCGACATGGGCGGACGCATCGACCCGCGCCCCCGGATGCACGCTGGCAGCCGGATCGATACCGCCCGCCGGGCGCAGATCGGGATTCAGCAGCTGGGCGACGCGGGCGAAATAGAGATAGGGATTGCGCACGCGGATGTGCGTGCGGGCGAGATTCTCGCCGTCGGCAGGCGGCACGATGACCACACCCGCACCGCTGCTGGCAAGAACGCTGCGGTACTTCGGATTGGACAGAAAGGAGATATGAGCCGGGCCGGCGCTGTCGAGCGGCGCCACCTGCTCGACCAGCAGGTCGGCGTCGCCATGCAGTTCGCCGCCCAACCGGGCGACGATGTCGCCAAGACGGGCCGCCATGTTCTTACTTGCTTGCCGGAGGGTCGGCCAGCGCCTTCAGCACCTTCTCGGTGATGTCGATGCGCTGGCTGCGATACACCACCTCCTGGAAGATGATGTCGTACTTCTCGGCCTCGGCGATCACCTTGATCGCCTTGTTGGCCTTGTCGAGCACACCAGCCAGTTCCTCGTTGCGGCGCTGGTTCAGGTCTTCGCGGTACTCGCGCTCGCGACGCTGCATGTCGCGGGTGAGTTCGCTGAATTCGCGCTCCTTGGCGCGGCGGTCGCTGTCGGACAGCGTGACCGCATTCTTTTCCATGTTCTGCTGCATGCCCTGCAGCTGCTTGGCCAGCTTTTCCAGCTCCTGGCTGCGCTTCTCGAATTCCTTCTCGAGCTTCTTCTGCGCGCGCACCGCCGGTGCCGCCTCGCGCAGGATGCGTTCGGTGTCGACGAAGCCGATCTTGACGTCGCTTTCTGCGCGCACCGGTGCGGCCGTCAGCAAAGCGAGCGAAGACAGCAATGCAATGAATATGGAGCGTGCGGACATACTCGACCTGTTCATACGGAGCTCTTCTTGATCAGAACACATTGCCCATCTGGAACTGGAAGCGCTGCAGACGATCGAGCGGATCCTTGTTCAGGGGCTGTGCAATGCTGAACTTCAGCGGTCCCATGGGCGAACTCCATGCCACGGAAAGGCCGGCACTATAACGCATATCGCCCAGACTCAGGCTCTGGCCGTCTGCCCAGACGTTACCCGCATCGACGAAGGTGCCCAGACGCAGCGACTTGTCCTGCCCCATGCCGGGGAAGGGAAACAGCACCTCGGCGTTCATCACAAGGCGACGATCACCGCCGATGGTCGTGCGCAGCAGGTTGCCATTGCCATCGCGGTCACGCTGGCCGATCGACGCGGTTTCGAAGCCCCGTACCGAGCCAATGCCGCCGACGTAGAAGTTCTTGTAGAACGGCAGCGGCTTGTCGCCGTAACCACGACCATAACCCAGTTCGCCATTGAGCATCAGCACGAAGTTGCCCCACAGCGGGAAATAGGTCTGGTGCTGGTAGGAGGCCTTCATGTAGCGCAGGCCGCCGGGCGGAATGGCAACTTCACCGTTGACCCGCTGGATCGAGCCTCGCGTCGGGTAGATGAAGCTGTCGCGGGTGTCGCGTGCCCAGCCTATGGTGCTCACCAGCGAGTTGTTGGTGTCGCCGAACTCGTTGACGAAGTTCTTGTAGCGCTGCGGGCTGTCCGAGAAGGTATCGATCGAGGTCTGATCGACCGCCAGACCGAAGTTGATGCGGTCGTCTTCGCGGATCGGGAAGCCCCAGCGCAGACCGGCGCCAACCGACGACGTACGGTAGTTGCCGATACGCAGACGGCTCGGGTCGACGTTGCGCAGGTAGACGTCGAAACCGCGCGAAATGCCGTCCGGCGTGTAGTACGGATCGGTGAAGGACAGCGCGTAGGTCTTGTTGATGCTGCCGCTGTTCAGGCTCAGCGACATCGACTTGCCGCTGCCGAACAGGTTCTGCTGCGAAATAGAGGTCGACAGGATGAGGCTTTCCGAACTGGAGAAGCCGGCACCGAACATCAGGTTGCCGGTCGGCTTTTCCTTCACGGTCAGGTTTACGTCGACCTGGTCGGTGGTGCCGGGCACGGCAGGCGTCTCCACCGTGGCCGCGTCGAAGTAGCCGAGGCGGTCGACGCGGGTACGCGAACGGTTGATCTTCTCGCCGTCGTACCAGGCGCCTTCCATCTGGCGGAATTCGCGGCGGATGACCTGGTCGGCGGTCTTGCTGTTGCCCAGCACGTTCACACGGCGCACATAGACGCGGCGGCCCGGATCGACGAACACGGTGAACGAGACGGTTTGCTTTTCCTTGTCCGGTTCCGGCACCGCATTGACGTTGGCGAAGGCATAGCCTTCGTTGCCGAGTCGGTCATTGATCGCCTTGGTGGTGTCGGTCAGGTTCTTGCGCGAGAACTCGTCGCCCGGCTTCAGCTTCACCAGCTTGCGCAGTTCCTCTTCCGGCAGCAGCAGATCGCCCGACAGCTTGACACCGGACACCGTGTATTTCTTGCCCTCGGTGATCGAGATGGTGATGTAGATGTCCTGCTTGTCCGGCGTGATCGACACCTGGGTCGAATCGACGTTGAATTCGAGGTAGCCGCGATCTAGGTACCAGCTGCGCAGCGTTTCCACGTCGGCGCTGAGCTTCTGGCGCGAATACTGGTCGTTCTTCGTGTACCAGGTGAGCCAGTTCGGCGTGGTCAGCGTGATCATCTTCAGCAGGTCCTTCTCCTTGAAGGCACTGGCACCGACGATATTGATCTGACGGATCTTGGCGACCTCGCCTTCATCGACCTGGAAGTTGATCGCCACACGGTTGCGCTCGAGCGGCGTCACGGTGGTCTTGACCTCGACCGAATAACGGCCACGCGACAGGTACTGACGCTTCAGTTCCTGTTCGGCGCGTTCCAGCACGGCGCGGTCGAAGATGCGCGACTCGGCCAGACCCACGTCACGCAGCCCTTTCTTGATCGCTTCCTTGTCGAATTCCTTCATGCCGGTGAAGTCGAGCGAGGCGATCGCCGGACGCTCCTCGATCACCACCACCAGCACGTCGCCCTCGACCTCGATGCGCACGTCCTTGAAGAAGCCGGTCGCGAACAGCGCCTTGATGGCCTCGGCCGCCTTGTCCTCGGTGAAGCTCTCGCCGACGCGCACCGGCAGATAGTTGAACACCGTGCCGGCTTCGGTCCGCTGGATTCCCTCGACGCGAATGTCGCGGACGACGAAAGGCTCGAAGGCGTGAGCATGAGCCGACAGCAGTCCCGCGATCAGGGCGGGCAGGAGAAACTTGCGCATTGGGGGAAGTGGGGAATTCAGTCGGTAGTCAACCGAAAAGGCGATTGATATCGTTGTAGAAGGCGAACGCCATGAGCATCAGCAGGATGGCGAGGCCAACCTGTTGCCCGATTTCCATGACCCGCTCCGGAACCGGACCGCCCTTGAAAAATTCGATCGTATAGTACATCAAGTGCCCACCGTCCAGCAGCGGGATGGGCAGCAGGTTGAGCACGCCCAGACTGATGCTGATCAGCGCGATGAACTTGATGTAGTGGGTCAGCCCCATGGCCGCCGACTGACCCGCGTAGTCGGCGATGGTGACCGGCCCGCTCAGGTTCTTCCACGACAGTTCGCCGGTGATCATGCGGCCGAAGGCCTTGAGGCTGAACAGCGCGGTATCCCAGGTCTGGCCGACCGCCAGCAGCAGTGATTCGCCGACGCCGTGCCGCACTTCGACGAACAGCCGCTCGCGCAGGGTCGGATCGGGTTCTGGGCCGATGCCCAGACGGCCGAAACGCTGCCCGCCCTCCTCCACCGTAGCGACTTCGGCGCGCAGCACAGCCTCGGCGCCGTCGCGCAGCACCACCACATCGACGGTCCGCCCGCCCAGTTCGCGCACCTGCTGCACCATCGCAGCCCAGTCGTCGACCGCCTGCCCGTTGATGGACAGCACGCGGTCGCCCTCGCGTATGCCCGCCTTGTCCGCCGCGCTGCCCTCGCCCACGCTGCCGACCACGGTCGCGACACGCGGCCGGAACGGCAGCAGGCCCACCCGCTCCATGAGCGTTGCGTCGACATCGCTGCCTATACCCGACAGGTCGATACGCCGCGTGTTGATTTCCGCGCGGTCGTTGATCGTTTCCAGCACCAGCGAACGTCCCTCGACCGCTGCGCGCGCGACATGCCAGCGCAGGTCCTGCGCCGACGCGATCGCTTTGCCATCGACGGCACGCACCTGCTCGCCGTCGGTGACGCCGGCCACCGCCGCCGGGGTGCCTGCCGCAGGTGCGGCCAGCAGGGCGCGCGGCTCTTCCATGCCGTAGATGAACAGGCCCCAATAGACGACGATGGCGAGCAGGAAATTGGCGATCGGTCCGGCCGAAACGATGGCGAAACGGCGCCCGACGGTCTGCCGGTTGAAGGCGCGGTGGCGTTCGTGTTCGGCCACTTCGCCTTCGCGCTCGTCCAGCATCTTGACGTAGCCGCCGAGCGGAAACACCGACAAGGCCCACTCGGTCTGGTCCGGTCCGTAACGACGCATCCACAGCGGGCGGCCGAAACCGACAGAGAACCGCAGCACCTTGACGCCGCACAGCCGCGCCACGCTGTAGTGACCCAGTTCGTGCACGGTGATCAGGATGCCCAGCGCCAGCGCGAAGGCGCCCAGATAGAACAGCGGATTCAAGCGCGCGCCCCGATCTGGCGCCGTGCGACCTCGCGTGCTGCCGCATCGGCGGCGAACACTTCGTCGAGCGTGCTCGACGGCTGATCAGGAAGGGTGTCGAGGGTGGCGGCAATCACATCGGCTATGGCACGGAAACCGAGCCGATGTTCCAGGAAGGCGGCAACCGCGACTTCGTTCGCCGCATTGAGCACGGCCGGCGTGCCGGCGCCGGCGCGCAGCGCGTCGAAAGCCAGTTTCAGGCAGGGGAAACGGTCGAGATCCGGGCGCTCGAACACCAGATCGGCTACCGCGGCCAGGTCGAGCACGCCGACGCCGGATTCGATCCGCTCCGGCCAGGCCAGCGCGTGCGCGATCGGTGTGCGCATGTCCGGGTTACCCATCTGCGCCAGCACCGAGCCGTCGACGTACTCGACCATCGAATGCACGATGCTCTGCGGATGGATCACCACGTCGATGCGCTCGGCGGGCGTGTCGAACAGCCAGCGCGCCTCGATCACTTCGAGGCCCTTGTTCATCATGGTGGCCGAATCGACCGAAATCTTGCGCCCCATGTCCCAGTTCGGATGCGCACAGGCCTGCGCCGGCGTCACGGTCGCCAGATCGGCAATCGGCGTGCGGCGGAACGGGCCACCCGACGCGGTAAGCAGAATGCGGCGCACGCCCTCGCGCCCCTTGGCCGGCATGCACTGGAAGACGGCGTTGTGCTCGCTGTCGATGGGCAGCAGCGTCGCGCCGTGGGCAGCCACCTCGCGCATGAACAGGTCGCCGCTCATCACCAGGCTTTCCTTGTTCGCCAGCAGGATGCGCTTGCCGGCGCGCGCCGCCGCCAGCGCCGAGCGCAGGCCGGCGGCGCCGACGATGGCCGCCATCACGGTATCGACCTCGGGCAGCGCAGCAACCATTTCGAGTGCCTCGACGCCGTGCATGACTTCGGTCGGCACGCGACCGGCCAGGCGTTCGCGCAACACGACGGCAGCGTCGGCGTCGGCCACCACGGCGATGCGCGGCGCGAAGGCGATGCACTGTTCGGCCAGCCGGTCGATCTGGCGATGACCGGACAGCGCAACGATTTCGAAACGGTCCGGATGGCGCGCGACGACGTCCAGCGTGCTGACGCCGATCGAGCCGGTCGCGCCCAGTACGGTCAGTCTGCGCATCAGTTCGACGCTCCGGGTATCAGGTTGAGCAGATAGAAGCCTATCAGCGGCAAGGTGGCCGTCAGGCTGTCGACGCGGTCGAGCACGCCACCATGGCCGGGCAGCAGCTGGCTGCTGTCCTTCATGCCGGCCTGACGCTTCATCATCGATTCGAACAGGTCACCGACGATGCTCACCGCCGTCAGCAACAGCAGCATCGCCGCCCAGAACAGCGCCGACGGCGTCTGCGCGCCATCGAACAGTAGCGGCTTGATGGCGAGGCCGTAGAGCTGGACGGCGACCACGGCGCCGGCTGCGCCCTCCCAGGTCTTGCCCGGGCTGATCGACGGTGCCAGCTTGTGCCGGCCAAAGGCCTTGCCGGTGAAATAGGCGGCGATGTCGGCGATCCAGACGACCGCCATCAGCAGCAGCAAAGGCAGCACCCCGATCGCGCGCAGCTGTATCAGTGCCAGTGCTGGCGGCAGCAGGACGAGAACACCGGTCAGCACCAGCCAGGGTTGCGCCGGACGCGCGCCGCGCGACATCCAGAACGGCACCACCAACAGCCAGAACAGGATGGACAGCGCGTGCAGCGCCGACAACGGCGCAACACCATCGGCCACGACGCCCTGCGCATCGAACGCCCAGTGCGCGCAGATGGCGACTACCGCGAAGGTCAGCAGACCCGCTGCGCGCGCGCCGAGCGGCGCAAAACCGATCAGGCGCGCCCACTCCCAGCCGGCGAAACCCAGTATTGCGGCGACCAGCCAGCCCCAAGCGGCCAGATCCATGCCCCACAGTGCAGCCGACAGGCCGGCCAGCAGGACGATGGCCGTCAGTACGCGCTGCTTAAGCATGCTGGCCGGCTGCGGCCGCTGACTGGACCTGTTCGCTGGTTCGGCCGAAGCGACGTTCCCGCTGCTGGTAGGACGTGATCGCCTCGTCTATGGCCGCACCATTGAATTCGGGCCACAGGCTGTCGGTGAAATAGAGTTCGGTGTAGGCCAGTTGCCAGAGCAGGAAATTGCTGATGCGCTGTTCGCCACCGGTGCGGATGAACAGATCGGGCTCGGGCGCGTAGGCCATCGACAGATGTGGCGCCAGTTCCTGTTCGGTGAAGCCGTCACGACGCTCGGGGTGCGCCTTCAGCATGCGCTCGACCGCCTGCAGGATGTCCCACCGGCCACCGTAGTTCGCGGCGATGGTCAGGTTGAGGCCGGTATTGTCTTCGGTCAGCGCCTCGGCACTGCGGATCAGTTCGACCAGACGCGGCTCGAAACGGCCCAGATCACCGACCACGCGCAGACGGATGCCGTTCTCGTGCAGACGGACGACTTCGTCCTCCAGCGCCCGCACGAACAGCTGCATCAGGAAATTGACTTCCTCGGCCGGCCGCCGCCAGTTCTCGGAACTGAAGGCGAACAGCGTCAGATAGCCGACGCCGCGCTCGGCGCAGCGCTTGACCACCGCGCGCACCGCCTCGACACCCTTGCGGTGGCCGGCGACGCGCGGCATGAAACGGCGGCGCGCCCAGCGGCCATTGCCATCCATGATGATGGCGATGTGTCGCGGGACTGCGGACGAGCCGGTGCTGGAAGACAAGATCCGGTGCCTGGCTTCAGACGGCCATCAGGTCTTGCTCTTTTTGCGCCAGTTGCTTGTCGACCTCGGCGATGTAGCGGTCGGTCAGCTTCTGCACGTCGTCCTGCGCGCGGCGCTCGTCGTCCTCGGAAATTTCCTTTTCCTTGACGGCTTCCTTCAGCGCGTTGTTGGCGTCGCGACGCAGATTGCGCACGGCCACGCGCGCGTTCTCCGCTTCACCGCGGACGACCTTGATCAGCTCCTTGCGGCGCTCTTCGGTCAGCGGCGGCATCGGCACACGCACGATATCGCCCATGGCCGAGGGGTTCAGGCCGAGGTCGGAATCGCGGATCGCCTTCTCGACGACCGACAGCATCTTCTTTTCCCACGGCTGCACGCCGATCGCACGCGCGTCGATCAGCGTCACGTTGGCGACCTGCGACAGCGGCACCAGCGAGCCGTAGTAATCGACCTGGATGTGATCGAGGATGCCGGTGTGCGCGCGACCGGTGCGCACCTTGCCGAAGTCGGTCTTGAGCGACTCCAGCGTCTTCTGCATCTTCTGTTCGGTGGTTTTCTTCAACTCGGGGATCATGACGTCGCCTCTTGTTGGAAGGGACGGCCGCGTCAGGGCGACCGCTGAAACAAAGGGGCCGGCGGCCCCTGCACCACTATATATGGACCAGCGTGCCTTCGTCTTCGCCCATCACGACACGCTTGAGCGCGCCCGCCTTGAAGATGCTGAACACCTTGATCGGCAGCTGCTGGTCGCGGCACAGCGCGAGCGCGGTGGCGTCCATCACCTTCAGGTCGCGACTGATGGCCTCGTCGAAGCTGATGCGGTCGTAGCGCGTGGCGCTCTTGTCCTTCATCGGATCGGCGCTGTAGACGCCATCGACCTTGGTCGCCTTCAGCACGATTTCGGCTTCGATCTCGCGACCGCGCAGCGCAGCTGCGGTGTCGGTGGTGAAGAAGGGGTTGCCGGTGCCAGCGGCAAAGATGACGACCTTGCCCTCTTCGAGGTAGCGGATCGCCTTGCCGCGGATATAGAACTCGACCACGGGCTCGATGCTGAGCGCCGACTGCACGCGCGCGGCAACACCGGCCTGACGCATCGCGTCGCCCAGCGCCAGCGCGTTCATCACGGTGGCCAGCATGCCCATGTAGTCGGCGGTGGCGCGGTCCATACCGGCCGCGCCGCCCGCCACGCCGCGGAAGATGTTGCCTCCGCCGATCACGACGCCCACTTCCACGCCCAAGGCGCGGATCTCGGCAACTTCAGCGACGATGCGTGCAAGCATGTCGCGGCTGATGCCGTAGTCGTCGTCGCCCATGAGGGCTTCGCCCGACAGCTTCAGAAGGATGCGGCGATAGGCAACAGTCATGCAGGCTCCCGGGCTCAGGCCTTGGCGGCCGCTGCTGCGGCAGCCTGGGCGGCGACTTCTGCTGCGAAGTCGGTGGTCTTCTTCTCGATGCCTTCGCCGACCACGTACAGCGTGAAGGAGGCAATCTTCGCCGACTTCGCCTTCAGCAGCTGTTCGATGGTCTGCTTGCCGTCCTCGGCCTTGACGAAGACCTGACCCAGCAGGGTGACTTCCTTCAGGTACTTCTGCACCGAGCCTTCGGCGATCTTGGCGATCATCTCTTCCGGCTTGCCGGCTTCGCGCGCCTTCTCGATCGCGACGCGACGTTCGGCTTCGATCAGGTCGGCCGACACGCCGGTGGAATCCAGCGACTTCGGCTTCGACGCGGCGATGTGCATCGCCAGGTCCTTTGCCATCGCGTCGTCACCGCCGACGACATCGACCAGCACGCCGATCTTCGAGCCGCCATGAACGTAGCTGGCGACCTTGCCTTCGGCCTGCACGCGCACGAAGCGACGGATCGACATGTTCTCGCCGATCTTGCCAACCAGTGCGGCGCGGGTCGATTCGACCGTGCCTTCGCCGAACGGCAGTGCCGACAGCGCGGCCACGTCGGCCGGATTGTTGTCGGCGACCAGCTTGGCAGCGCCATTGACCAGCGCCAGGAAGTCGTCGTTCTTGGCCACGAAGTCGGTTTCGCAGTTCACTTCGACCATCGCGGCAGTCTTGCCGTCGGCCGACAGGAACAGACCCACCACACCCTCGGCGGTCACGCGGGCGGCAGCCTTGCTCGCCTTGTTGCCCAGCTTCACGCGGAGGATTTCTTCGGCCTTCGCCAAGTCGCCGCCCGCTTCGGTCAGCGCCTTCTTGCATTCCATCATCGGAGCGTCGGTCTTTTCGCGCAGCTCCTTGACCATACCTGCGGTGATTTCCGCCATGCTCATTCCTGCCTATAAATACGAATCGGTAAAACAATCGCGGGCGCCTGGGCGCCCGCGGCAATCGATCAGGCCTGGGCTTCGCCTTCGCCTTCGACCTCGACGAACTCGTCGTCGGACTTGAGCTGCGCCACCAGGTCCTGGGCGGCGCTGTTACGGCCTTCCAGGATCGCGTCGGCGACGCCGGACGCGTACAGGCGGATCGCGCGGCTCGAGTCGTCATTGCCCGGAATGACGTAATCGACGCCCAGCGGCGAGTGGTTGGTATCGACCACGGCCACGACCGGGATGCCCAGCTTGTTGGCTTCGGTGATGGCGATCTTGTGGTAACCGACGTCGATCACGAAAAGCGCGTCCGGCAAGCCGCCCATGTCCTTGATGCCGCCGATGCTCTTCTGCAGTTTGACCAGCTCGCGCTGCAGCACCAGGGCTTCCTTCTTCGGCATGCGTTCCATCGAACCGTCTTCGACCATGGCTTCCAGGTCCTTCAGGCGCTTGACCGACAGCTTCAGCGTCTTGAAGTTGGTCAGCATGCCGCCGAGCCAGCGCTCATCGACGTAGGGCACGCCGGCGCGCTGCGCCTCTTCGGCCACGATTTCGCGCGCCTGGCGCTTGGTGCCGACCATCAGGATGGTGCCCTTGTTGGCGGACATGCGGCGGATGAAGGCCATCGCGTCGTTGTACTTGGCGACGGTCTTTTCCAGGTTGATGATGTGGATCTTGTTGCGATGGCCGAAAATGAAGGGGGCCATCTTGGGGTTCCAGAAGCGGGTCTGGTGTCCGAAATGGACACCCGCCTCCAGCATTTCGCGCATGGATACGGACATTCGAGATTACTCCGAACAGGGTTTGACCTCCGCCCGGCCGTGTTCGCAGCCAGTGTTCCGGCTGCGCACCCTATCGGTTCAGTCACCGTATACATATGCGGCGACACCGGGCGTGTGGATTTGCCTGACGCACCCGCCATCGGGTACTGAAATCAGACAGCCTGCGATTCTAGCAGCCGCAATGCAACAAACTCAAGTCGGGCGGATGACAGCAGTTTGCCGCCCGGAACCGCTTCCGCTAACCTGCTGTCCCTCGGAACACCCTTACAGAGCCTTTTCATGAGCGTCACCATCAAGACAGCGGAAGAAATCGAGAGCATGCGCGTCGCGTGCAGACTGGCGTCGGAAGTGCTCGACTACATCGAGCCCCACGTGCAGCCGGGCGTCACCACGGCCGAACTCGACCGCCTGTGCCACGAATACATGGTGAACGTGCAGCAGACCATCCCGGCGCCGCTCAATTACGCACCGCCCGGCTACAGCCCCTACCCGAAGTCGATCTGCACCTCGGTGAACCACGTCGTATGCCACGGCGTGCCGGCCGACCGGGCACTGAAGAAGGGCGACATCGTCAATCTGGACATCACCGTCATCAAGGACGGCTTCCACGGCGACACCAGCCGCATGTTCATCGTCGGCGGCGAGACGACCAAGCAGGCTGCACGCCTCTGCCTGATCACCTACGAATGCCTGTGGCTGGGCATTTCGAAGGTGAAGCCGGGCGCCCGCCTGGGCGACATCGGCCACGCCATCCAGCGCCACGCCGAGAACAACGGCTTTTCCGTCGTGCGCGAATTCTGCGGTCACGGCATCGGCCGGAAATTCCACGAGGAGCCGCAGGTGCTGCACTACGGCAAGCCGGGCACCGGCATGGAACTGAAGGAAGGCATGATCTTCACCATCGAGCCGATGATCAACGCCGGTCGCGCCGCCGTGTCGGAACTGCCGGACGGCTGGACCATCGTCACCCGCGACCGCAGTCTGTCCGCGCAATGGGAACATACGGTGCTGGTCACCGCCGACGGCTACGAGGTGCTGACCGTGTCGGCCGGCAGCCCGCCGCCGGCGCTGAGCGGCGACACCGCCCGGGCCGCCTGAGCGGTGAACGGTCCGGCCGATTCCGACGCGCTGCGCCAGCTCGCCGGCGCACTGCGCAGCGAACTGGCGGCCAGCCAGCTCGAATTCCGCACCCGTTTCGAACAGGACGGCAACAGCAGCCGCATGCTCGCGGCGCGCGCCCGCGCCGTCGACAACGCGCTGCGCCGCCTGTGGGCAGCGGTCGGCCTGCCGCGCACCGCGGCGCTGATCGCGGTCGGCGGTTACGGCCGCGGCGAGCTGTATCCGGCGTCAGACGTCGATGTGCTCTTCCTGACGCCAAGCGAGGTGTCGGCTGACATCGAGGCCAAGCTCGAACATCTGGTCGGACTGCTGTGGGACATCGGCCTGGACATCGGGCACAGCGTGCGTTCGGTCGCACAGTGCGTCGACGAAGCCTCGCGCGACATCACGGTCGAAACCACGCTGCTCGAAGCACGCCTGCTCGCCGGCTCGCGCAAGCTGTTCCGCGAACTGAGTGACACGCTGGAAGCGCAGCGCGACCCCGGCGCCTTCTTCAAGGCCAAGCGGCTGGAGCAGGACGAACGCCATCAGCGCTACCAGGAAACGCCCTACAGCCTCGAACCGAACTGCAAGGAAAGCCCGGGCGGTCTGCGTGACCTGCAGGTAATCCAGTGGATCGCGCGTGCGAGCAAGCTGGGCGCAAGCTGGGCCGAACTGGCCGCCCGCGGCCTGATCACCACCGAGGAAGCGCGCCAGCTGGCGCGTGTCGAACGCTTCATGCGCGACACCCGGGTACGGCTGCACCTGATCGCGCGTCGCCGTGAAGATCGCCTGATCTTCGATCACCAGGAGGCAATGGCCGCCGCCTTCGGTCTGGCCGCGACGCCGACGCGGCGCGCTTCAGAAGTGTTCATGCAGCGCTACTACCGCAGCGCCAAGACCATCACCCAGCTCAACACCATTCTGCTGCAGAACATTTCTGCCGCGCTGTTCCCGGCCGACGAGTCGGCCGTGTTGCCGATCAATGCGCGTTTCCAGTCCAGCCGCGAACTGCTGGACGTGGTCGATGAGCAGGTTTTCGAGCGCGAGCCGAGTGCGCTGCTCGAATGCTTCACGCTGCTGCAGCGGCACAGTGAACTGAAGGGCATGACTGCGCGTACGCTGCGCGGCCTGTGGCGCGCGCGCCGGATGATCGACGCGAAATTCCGCCGCGACCCGAAGAACCGCGCCCTCTTCCTGTCGCTGTTCCAGCAGACGCGCGGTCTGGTGCATGAAATCCGCCGGATGAACCAGTACGGCATCCTCGGCCGCTACCTGCCCGCCTTCGGCCGCATCGTCGGCCAGATGCAGCACGACCTGTTTCACGTCTACACGGTCGACCAGCACATCCTGCAGGTGATGCGCAACGTACGCCGCTTCACCATGTCGGAACACGCGCACGAATACCCGCTGCTGTCGCGCCTGATTACCGGCTTCGAGCGGCGCTGGCTGCTCTACCTGTCGGCGCTGTTCCACGACATCGCCAAGGGCCGCGGCGGCGACCACTCGCAACTGGGCATGCGCGACGCACGTCTGTTCTGCCGCCAGCACGATCTGAGCCCCGTCGACACCGATCTGGTCGTCTTCCTGGTCGAGCACCACCTGTCGATGTCCTCGGTGGCGCAGAAGCAGGACCTGTCCGACCCGGACGTGATCCGCGACTTCGCGCGCGTGGTGAAGAGCGAACGTCGCCTGACCGCGCTCTACATCCTGACCCACGCCGACATCCGCGGCACCAGTCCCAAGGTGTGGAATGCCTGGCGCGGCAAGCTGCTGGAAGACCTCTACTTCTCGACCCTGCGCGTGCTGCAGGGTGAAGGCGCCCACGCACCCGGCAGCGGTGACCGGCAGGAGGAAGCGCGCAGTCTGCTGCGCTACTTCGGACTGCGCGAGGGCGTGGAGCAGGCTTTCTGGTCACGCCTGGACACCGTGTACTTCATGCGCCACGACCCGGACGAAATCGCCTGGCACACGCGCATGCTGTATTTCCAGGTCGATGCCACGGTGCCGGTCGTCAAGGCGCGGCCGAACCAGGTCGGCGACGGCCTGCAGGTGATGGTGTATGCGCCGGACCAGCTCGACCTGTTCGTGCGTCTGTGCGGCTTTTTCGGCCGGCTGGGCTACAGCATCGCCGACGCCAAGATCCACACCACGACCGACGGCCATGCGCTCGACAGCTTCGTGCTGCTCGACCCGAACGGCCACCTCAATTCGCGCGACATGATCGCGCTGATCGAGACCGGACTGGTCGAGCGCCTGCAGGCGCAACTTCCAGCCGAACAGCCGATCGCCGGACGGCTGTCGCGCGAGGTGAAGCATTTCCCGATCACGCCGGAAATCGTCATCAAGCCGGACGAACGCAAGCAGCACCACATCATGCACGTCACCGCGGCCGACCGTCCCGGCCTGCTCTACTCGGTGGCGCGCGTGCTGGCGGCGCATGCGATCCGCCTGCACACCGCCAAGATCACGACGCTGGGCGAGCGCGCCGAGGACGTGTTCCTGATCTCGGGCGATGAACTGGACAACAGCACGACCCTGATCCGTCTGGAGCAGGAACTGCTGGACGAACTGGCCGTTTCCTGAGCACGGTATGACGGGCGCGACGCAGTGCTCGCTGCGCCGCGCAGGTTTCCGGACATACTGTCGATGCCGACGCACCCGGGCATCCCCGACGAGGACGGAACCCTGCCTTGAGCCTGACCCGCGACGAACCCGCATTCACGATGACCGACCGCGCGCGACCACTGATCGTTGCGCTGGTAGCGCTGCTGGCGGGTCTGGCACTGACCGCCTACATCGCAGGCAACGAGGCGGCGGAACTGCATCAGCGCGAGCGCAGCGCCGTGACAGCGCAGGCCGGACAGGTGCGGGCGCGGCTGGAGAGCGAGGTCAACAGCGCCGCCCACCTGTCGCTCGGCCTGGTCAGTTTCATCGCCGCCAATCCCGACTTCGACCGCGCCTCCTTCGATCGCGTCGCCGAACGTATGCTGGCCTACGGCCGCCATCTGCGGAACATTTCGGTGGCGCCGGACAACGTGGTGCGTGAGGTCTATCCACTCGCCGGCAACGAACGCGCAATCGGTCTGAGCTATCTCGATACGCCGTCGCAACGTGACGCGGTGGTGCAGATGATGAAGTCCCGTCGCTTCGTACTCGCCGGCCCGCTCGAACTGGTACAGGGCGGCGTCGGCCTGATCAACCGGTTTCCGGTCTATCTTCCGACGCGAAACGGACAGCCCGAACGTTACTGGGGCCTGGTTGCCGTCGTGCTGCGCTTCGATTCACTGCTCGAAGCCAGCGGTCTCGTCCCTGAGCGCGGCGACCTGCGTTACGCGCTGCGCGGTCGCGACGGGCTGGGTGCGGCAGGTGAGGTCTTCCATGGCGACGCGGCGCTGTTCGACCAGACACCGGTGCTGGTCGACGTCGTGCTACCCGACAACGCACGCTGGCAACTGGCCGCCGTTCCCGCTGGCGGCTGGCAGAGCGGATATGGCAGCGCGCGCGTGCTCGGCATCTGGGGGGCCGGCGCCGCCGTGTCGCTGGCCATTGCCGCCCTGCTCTATCTGCGACAGCTGCAGTTGCGCCGGCTGCAGATGCGCGACGCCGAACTGTCGCTCGCAGCCAGCGTGATCGACAGTCTGAACGAAGCCATCATGGTCACCGATGCACGCGGACGCGTCGTCACCGTGAATCCTGCATTCAGCGCGCTGACGGGCGTAGCGAGCAGCGCCGCCTGCGGTCGCCCCGCGTCAGCGGTGGTGAGCTGTCCGTACAGCGAGGAATCGCGCAACGAATTCGCCGAGCAGCTCGAACGCGACGGCTACTGGCGTGGCGAACTCGACGACCGGCGCGCCAGCGGCGAAAGCTATCCGAAGTCGCTCAGCATCTATCCGGTGCGCGAACCGGGTGGCCGCATCGCTCACTACGTGCATTCCTTTGCCGACATCAGCGAGCGCAGGGAGGCGGAAAGGAAGATCCACCACCTCGCGCACCACGACATGCTGACCGGTCTGCCCAACCGCCTGTCGCTGCAGCTGCGCATGGAACAGGTGATGGCGCACGCGCGCCGACACAGCACGCTGTTTGCGGTGCTGATGATAGACATGGACCACTTCAAGGACATCAACGACACGTTGGGCCATCACGTCGGTGACGCGCTGCTGGTCGAGGTCGGCAAGCGCCTGCTGCGCTGCGTGCGGCAGAGCGACGTCGTGGCACGCCTCGGTGGCGACGAGTTCGTCGTCCTGGTGACCGACATGGTGACCACGCTGACCGCCGCTGCCGTAGCCGAGAAGATCGTCGGCGCCCTGTCCGCGCCCTACGCGGTCGAGGCCTACCAGCTGCATTCGACGCCCAGCGTCGGCATCGGCGTGTTTCCGAACGACGGCGAAACGGTCGATGACCTGCTGCGCAATGTCGACAGCGCGATGTATCACGCCAAGGCTGCCGGCCGGAATAACTACCAGTTCTTCAACGACAGCATGTCGGCCAACGCCAGCGAACGGCTGACGCTGCAGAGCAGCCTGCACCAGGCGATTGCCAAGCGGCAGTTCGTGTTGCACTACCAGCCGCAGATCGAAACCGGTAGCGGTCGGCTGATGGGGGTCGAAGTGCTGGTGCGCTGGGAGCACCCGGAGCGCGGTCTGGTGCCGCCGAACAAGTTCATTCCGATTGCCGAGGAAAGCGATCTCATCATCCGCCTCGGCGAATGGATACTGCAGGAAGCCTGTCGCCAACTCAGTGTCTGGCGCGCCATGGGCCTGCAGATGCGGATCGCCGTCAACCTGTCGGCGCGACAGCTGCGCTCGAAGAATCTGCTGCGGCAGGTGAAGGACGTGGTGCTGAAGTACGACCTGAAGCCGGGCGACCTTGAACTGGAAATCACCGAGAGTGTCGCCATGGAGGACGCCGACAATACGCTGCGCATGCTGGCGCAGTTGCGCGAACTGGGCCTCGAACTGGCGATCGACGACTTCGGCACCGGCTATTCGTCGCTGAGCCACCTGAAGCTCATGCCCTTGCAGCGGCTGAAGATCGATCGTTCCTTCGTCAAGGACATCGAGAACGATCCGGACGACGCCGCCATCTGCGCCGCGACCATCAGCCTGGCGCACAACCTCGGCCTGACGGTGATCGCCGAAGGCGTGGAAACCGACGCGCAGTACGCCTTCCTCGGCAACCTGGGCTGTGAATGCGTCCAGGGCTTCCTGTTCAGCAAACCGCTGCCGGCACCCGAACTGGAAGCCTGGATCGCGGCGCGCGCAGCGGGGACACGAGCCGCGAGCGGCATCTAGGCAAGGACCATCCGACGGCGACTTCTGCCTTCGAATGGCCGGTGGTTGCTGATCGCCGGCCCCGTCGGGGTCAGAAGGCTCCTCCCACAGAACCTCGGCCCCGGTTCCGACCGTGGGTCGAGCGCATCGCCTGCGGGAGCGGCCTTGACCGCGACGCAGCGGTGGCCATCCACAGACTTCGATGCCGGCTTGTGCCGGGGCGAGAAGGCCCTGGGTTCTCGGTAGCAGCGCCCGCTCAGACGCCGTCAGTCGTCTCCATCCTCGGCGCCCGGGAACAGCACGTCGGTGTAGCCGAAGCGGCTGAAGTCACGCACCCGCATCGGGTAGAGGATGCCGTCCAGGTGATCGCATTCGTGCTGCACGACGCGCGCGTGGAAACCCTCGGCTTCGCGTGAGATCGGCTTGCCCGCCGGATCGAAGCCGCTGTAGTGCAGCCGGCTGTAACGCGGCACGACGCCACGGAGGCCTGGCACGGACAGACAGCCCTCCCAGCCCTCCTCCATGTCGTGGCCGAGCGGCGTCAGCACCGGATTGACCAGCACGGTGAAAGGCACGACCGGCGCGTCCGGATAGCGCACGGACGGCGAGCCGCCGAAGATGACGACGCGCAGGTCGACGCCGATCTGCGGCGCCGCGAGGCCGGCGCCGTTGGCCGCCTGCATGGTGTCCATCAGGTCGGTCACCAGTGCGTCGAGCTCCGCCGTGTCGAAACGCTCGACCGGCCGCGAAACGCGCAGCAGGCGCGGGTCACCCATGCGCAGGATGTCACGGATCACGGGCACGCCCCTTCCTGGCACAAGCGCTCGAGCAGGTGGCGCACGCGCATCATCGCCTCCTGCAGCATGGCTTCGATGGCCGACATCTGGATGCCGTGCGCGGAATCGCCACGACCGGCCGCGTGATTCACCACCACATTGAGCGCCGCGTAAGCCAGACCGGCCTCGCGCGCCAGCACCGCCTCCGGCATGCCGGTCATGCCGACGACGTCGGCGCCGTCGCGCTCGAAGCGGTTGATCTCGGCCGCGGTTTCGAGACGCGGTCCCTGGGTGGCTGCATAGACGGCGCCGTCGATCACCGCCTCGCCGGCCAGCGCCGCGGCGGCGAGTAGCCGCGCACGCAGGGCACTGTCGTAGGGTTCGGTGAAATCGACATGCTTCACCTGTCCGTCGTGGCCGTCGAAAAAGGTCGAATGGCGGCCCCAGGTGTAGTCGATGATCTGATCCGGCACGACCAGGCTGCCCGGCGCCAGGTCGGGGCGGATGCCGCCGACCGACGCCACCGACACGACCTTGTCCACGCCGACGCTCTTCAGCGCCGAGATGTTCGCGCGGTAATTGACGCGATGCGGCGGAATCGTGTGGCCGTAGCCATGGCGGGCGATGAACACCAGTTCGTGGCCACCGAGACGGCCGAAGGTGAGCGGACCGGACGGTTCGCCGTAAGGGGTACGCACGACCTCGCGCCGCGTGACGTCGAGGTTGGCAAGCTGGGTCAGCCCGCTTCCGCCAATGATGGCCAGCATCGTTCCGCAACTCCTGATTGGATGACCGGCGAGTCTAGCAGCCGGAACGCCCTCCGTCCGGGCACCTGACGTCTTGCGAACTTGGCGTGCTAAACTCGCGTGTTTATCTTTTGCGCCGCACCATTCCCATGTCCCGCTCCATACGCAACATCGCCATCATCGCGCACGTCGATCATGGCAAGACCACGCTGGTTGACCAGCTGCTGCGCCAATCCGGCACCTTCGCATCGCACCAGCAGGTGTCCGAGCGGGTCATGGATTCCGGCGATATCGAAAAAGAACGCGGCATCACGATTCTCGCCAAGAACTGCGCAATCGAATACGAAGGCACGCACATCAACATCGTCGACACCCCGGGCCACGCCGACTTCGGCGGCGAGGTCGAGCGCGTGCTGTCGATGGTCGATTCCGTGCTGCTGCTGGTCGACGCCGTCGAAGGCCCGATGCCGCAGACCCGCTTCGTCACCCGCAAGGCGCTGGCCCTCGGCCTGAAGCCCATCGTCGTGGTGAACAAGATCGACCGCCCAGGCGCCCGTCCGGACTGGGTGATCAACCACACCTTCGATCTGTTCGACAAGCTGGGCGCCACCGACGAACAGCTGGATTTCCCGGTCGTGTTCGCCTCGGCGCTGAACGGCTTCGCGATGCTGGACGCCGACAAGCCGGGCACCGACATGCGCCCGCTGTTCGAAACCATCCTGAAGCACGTGCCGCAGCCGGAAGTCGATGAAGACGCCCCGCTGCAGCTGCAGATCTGTTCGCTCGACTACTCGACCTACATCGGTCAGCTCGGCATCGGCCGCATCAAGCGTGGCCGCATCAAGCCGAACCAGGAAGTCGTCGTCTATTACGGCGACGAAAGCCGCGGCAAGGCCAAGGTCGGCCAGGTGCTCACCTTCAAGGGTCTGGACCGCACGCAGGCCGAATCGGCCAGCGCCGGCGACATCGTGCTGGTGTCCGGCATCGAGCAGGTCGGCATCGGCGTCACCATCTGTGACCCGGATTCGCCCGAGCCGATGAAGCCGATCGCGGTCGACGAGCCGACGCTGACCATGAACTTCATGGTGAACGCCTCGCCGCTGGCCGGTCGCGAAGGCAAGTTCGTCACCAGCCGCCAGATCCGCGAGCGCCTGGAAAAGGAACTGCTGAAGAACGTGGCGCTGCGCGTCGAGTACACCGACGACTCCGACGTGTTCCTGGTGTCGGGCCGCGGCGAACTGCACCTGACCATCCTGCTGGAAAACATGCGCCGCGAAGGCTACGAACTGGCGGTCGGCCGCCCGCGCGTGGTGTTCAAGGAAATTGACGGCGTGAAGTGCGAGCCGTACGAAATGCTGACCGTCGACGTCGAAGAAACCCATCAGGGCGGCGTGATGGAAGAACTGGGCCGTCGCCGCGGTGAAATGCAGGACATGCAGCCGGACGGCAAGGGCCGTGTGCGTATCGAGTACCGCATTCCGGCGCGTGGCCTGATCGGTTTCCAGGGCGAGTTCCTGACGCTGACCCGCGGCACCGGTCTGGCCAGCCACGTGTTCGACGACTACGGCCCGATGGCCGGCGCCATGTCGGAACGTCGCAACGGCGTGCTCATTTCGCAGAACGACGGCGAGGCGGTCGCCTACGCGCTGTGGAACCTGCAGGACCGTGGCCGCATGTTCGTCAATCCGGGCGATGTGCTGTACGAAGGCATGATCATCGGCATCCACTCACGCGACAACGATCTGGTGGTGAACCCGATCAAGGGCAAGCAGCTCACCAACGTGCGCGCCTCGGGTACCGACGAAGCCGTGCGCCTGATTCCGCCGATCGCGCTGACGCTGGAATCGGCGATCGAATTCATCGCCGACGACGAACTGGTCGAAATCACGCCGAAGAACATCCGCCTGCGTAAGCGTCACCTGAAGGAACACGAGCGCAAGCGCGCTTCGCGCGACGAAGCCTGATATCCGGGCAGCATCGAATGAAATGAAAAGAGCGCCCAAGGGCGCTCTTTTCATGTGTGCCTCAACCAGAGACCGGCTTCAGGTGCGGCGTTCGATCGCCGCCTGCGCGCGCAGCCGGGCGTAGGTGGTCTGCAGCACGCGCGCATCGTTGCTGGCGCGATGGCGTGTGGTGTGCAGCTCTTCCGCCACTGCCTGCTTGACCCCATGCCAGCGCGCCGCCTGGTCCTCGTTCAGCAGTTCGCGCAGGCTGCGCAGACGAAAGCGCGGCACGCGGTCCGCTTCGTCGTAGAGGCGCGACAGCCAGGCGTAATCGTTACCCCAGGCGTCGCTATAGACCTCGCGCCCGCGCAGCGCCTCGTCGAGCCGGCATACGACTTCCTCGACCGGCAGGCCGTGCTGCATCAGCACGTCGCGCGTGATGTGGTGGATGGACTCGGCGCTGGCATCCCAGTGCCGCCATCCGTCCGGCGGACGCACCAGACAGCATAGCGTGCGCCCGTCCGGCAGCACGCAGCCCACCTCTATCGGATAGCTGCCGGCACCGAAGCCGGACGCCTCGATGTCGAGGAAGACCGGCAGCGCATCGGTTCCGGCGTCCGTCACGCCCTACTCCTTCAGCGCGTAAATGGCCGGCAGATTGCGCCACGCACCGCGCACATCCATGCCGTAGCCGAACACGTAGCGGTTGGGCAGTTCCAGCCCGGTAAAGTCGGCGGTGATCGGCTTGGCGCGACCGATCTGCTTGTCCGAGAAGACGGCGGTCAGACAGCGCGTCGCGCCCTTGGACAGGATGTGCTGGCGGATCGCCGCCAGCGTGATGCCCTCGTCGAGGATGTCGTCGAGCACGAGCACGGTGCGGCCGACCAGCTGCGTGCGCGGCTCGTTGATCCAGCGCAGTTCGCCGCCCGAGGTCTCGTCGCCATAGCGGGTGACGTGCAGATAGTCGAAGTCGAGCGGAAACGCGAGTTTCGGCAACAGGTTGCCGGTGAATACGACGGCGCCGCCCATCACCGACAGCAGCAACGGATAACTGTCGCCGACCGCCGCCGTGATCTCCCGCGCGACCCGATCGACCGCCGCCTCGACTTCGGCGGCGGAGCAGATCAGGTCGGCACCTTCAAGCAGCGCCTGCGCGTCGGCCAGACGACTCACGCTGCGTCGGCTTCGCGCGAAATCTCTTCGCGCGACACTTCCTGCGCGTCCATCCAGGCGGTGAACGCTGCGCCGACTTCCGGATGCTTGCGCGCCAGTGCGACGGTCGCCTGCAGATAGCCCAGCTTGGAGCCGCAGTCGTAGCGCGTGCCCTTGAACGGATAGGCCAGCACCGCCTCTTCCTTCAGCAATGCGGCGATCGCGTCAGTCAGCTGCAGTTCGCCGCCGGCGCCCGGCGTGATCGCGCGCAGGTGATCGAAAATGCGCGGCGTCAGCACGTAACGGCCGACCACGGCCAGCGTAGACGGCGCCACTTCGGGCTTCGGCTTCTCGACGATGCCGGTCACGCCGTACAGGCCGCCGACGTCGGCGTCGGTGCTGACGATGCCGTAGCTGCCGGTCTGGCTGCGCGGCACCTGCTGCACGCCGAGGATGGAGCGGCCGAAGCGGTCGAAAATGTCGGTCATCTGCTTCAGGATGGGCGGCTCGCCGTCGATCAGGTCGTCGGCCAGCAGTACGGCGAACGGCTCGTCACCGACGACCGGTGCGGCGCACAGCACCGCGTGGCCCAGGCCAAGCGGCTCGGACTGACGGATGTAGATGCAGTTCACGTGCTTGGGCACCGTGTTGCACAGCGCCAGCAGGTCGTGTTTCTTCTTCATTTCGAGCTCGTGTTCGAGCTCGTAGGCCTTGTCGAAGTGGTCGGCGATCGAACGCTTGGTGCGACCGGTGATGAAGATGAGGTCGGTGCAGCCGGCGGCCACGGCTTCTTCGACGGCGTACTGGATCAGCGGCTTGTCGACCACCGGCAGCATTTCCTTCGGGTTGGCCTTGGTGGCGGGCAGGAAACGGCTGCCCAGACCGGCGACGGGAAATACAGCTTTGCGTACGGATTTCATCGTTCTAAGGCTCCCTTTTCTCGAGCATCGACATGAGCCCGGATTCATCGAGAATATTAATGCCCAGTTCTTGCGCTTTTGTGAGCTTGGAACCGGCGTCCGTGCCAGCCACCACGAAATCGGTCTTTTTGGACACGCTGCCGGCCACTTTCGCGCCCGCAGACTCAAGCAAGTCCTTGGCCTGATCGCGCGAAAGCGTGGGCAGCGTGCCGGTGAGCACCACCGTCTTGCCGACCAGAGGACCGCTCGCCACCTGTGCTTCGCCCTCTTCCCAGACGATGCCGCAGGCGCGCAGCTGCTCGACCACCTCGCGGTTGTGCGGCTGCGCGAAGAAAGTGTGGATGCTGGCCGCGACCACCGGACCGACGTCAGGCACCTGGGCCAGTTCCTCGACCGAAGCGTCCATGATGCGGTCCATGCTGCCGAGGTGACGCGCCAGATCCTTGGCGGTCGCCTCGCCGACGTGGCGGATGCCCAGACCGAACAGGAAGCGCCCCAGCGTAGTGCGCTTGGACTGTTCCAGTGCGGTCACCAGGTTCTCCGCCGACTTCACCGCCATGCGATCCAGTTCGGCCAGCTTGAGCACGCCCAGCCGGTAGAGGTCAGGCAGGCTGCGGATCAGTCCGCCATCCACCAATTGCTCGACCAGCTTGTCACCCAATCCTTCGATGTCCATCGCGCGACGCTGCGCGAAATGCAGCAGCGCCTGCTTGCGCTGCGCCGAACAGTACAGCCCGCCGGTGCAGCGATGATCGACCTCGCCTTCTTCACGCACCACGTCCGAACCGCAGACCGGACAGTGGCTGGGCATGGAGAATGCACGCGCGTCCGCCGGCCGTCTGTCCGACAGCACCGACACGACCTCGGGTATGACATCGCCGGCGCGGCGCACGATGACGGTGTCGCCGACATGCACGTCCTTGCGGCGGATTTCCGATTCGTTGTGCAGCGTCGCATTGGTCACCGTGACGCCGCCGACGAACACCGGCGCCAGCCGCGCCACCGGCGTGAGCTTGCCGGTGCGGCCGACCTGCACCTCGATGTCCTGCACCGTGGTCAGCGCTTCCTGCGCCGGGTACTTGTGCGCCACCGCCCAGCGTGGCTCGCGGGTGACGAAACCCATGCGCTGCTGCAGGGCCAGGCTGTTCACTTTGTAGACCACGCCGTCGATGTCGAAGGGCAATGTGGGCCGCGCCTCGGCGATGCGCGCATGGAATGCGGCCAGCGCCTCGCCGCCGTTGCACACCGCGCGGTGCTCGCTGACCGGCAGGCCGAAGGCGGACAGCGCGTCGAGCACACCGGCGTGGGTGTCGGGCAGCGTCCAGCCGCGCACTTCGCCGAGGCCGTATGCATAGAAGGACAAAGGCCTCTTCGCCGCGATCGCCGGGTCGAGCTGGCGGATGCTGCCGGCCGCACCATTGCGCGGGTTCACCAGCGTCTTCTCGCCCGCTTCGATGGCGCGCGCGTTGAAGGCGTCGAAGTCGTCGCGCCGCATGTACACCTCGCCGCGCACTTCCAGCACCTCGGGCAGGCCGGGTGCGTCGAACAGCGAGGATTGTCCCTTCGCAGGAAGCGGCGTCAGCGCGAGCGGCACGTCGCGGATGGTGCGTACGTTCTGCGTCACGTCCTCGCCGGTTTCGCCGTCGCCGCGGGTGGCGGCGAGCACCAGCACGCCGTTCTCGTAGCGCAGATTGATGGCGAGACCGTCGAACTTCAGTTCGGCGGCATATTCGACCGGTGGCGCCTCCTCGGTCAGTCCAAGTTCTCGCCGCACGCGGGCGTCGAAGTTCAGCGCACCGCTGGCCTCGGTATCGGTTTCGGTGCGGATCGACAGCATGGGCACGACGTGTCGCACCGGCGCGAAGCTGTCGAGCGGCTTGCCGCCGACCCGCTGCGTCGGCGAATCGGCTGTGCGCAGCGCCGGGTACTCGGCTTCCAGCGCCTGCAGTTCGCGAAACAGGCGGTCGTATTCCGCGTCCGGGATCTCCGGTGCGTCGAGTTCGTAGTAGAGGCGGTCGTGACGGGCGATCTGCGCGCGCAGCTCGGCCGCGCGCGCAAGGACAGCCGCATCCATCAGCTGAACAGGCGGCGCGCCGACGCGCTGCCCGGGGCGACGCCGAACTGCGTCATGCGGGTCTGGAACTCGGCGATCTTGCTGCGGATCACGCCGAGCGAAGCAGGCGACAGCGGTTGCCGGTTGTCATCGACCACGCGTGCGCCGAGCGCGTGCGCGAACTGCTCGGCCATCGTGACCATGCGGTCGAAATTGCGCGCGCCGTCGGCGACCGTGGGCACGTCGAGCAGCAGTGTCACGCCCGGCGTCTGCAGGTTCTTCATCGTTTCGGCGATGAATTCGGCGGCGTCGAGATTGCCCAGCGTGTAGATCGTCGCGCCGGCATCGTCGCGCGCACGGAACAGACCGTTTTCCAGTGCGAAGCCCTGCGCTTCGGCCAGACCCCGCAGCTTGGTGCCAGAAATCGAGTGTTCACCGGCCACCAGGTTGAGGCCGATCTGCACGTCGACCGACGCGGCGAAGCTGTCGAGCTCACGCGCACGGGTGAGCAGATCTCGTGCGTCGGGGAAATGCACGACGGCAAGGAAGCGGTCGGCGACCGCCTGCAGCGCGTGCGCCAGCGCCGACAGCGAGGCCTCGCTGAGCGGACCGCGGCGATCGGCGAGCTGCACCGCCATTTCGATGCGCGACAGATTGCCGGCGGTCTCCGGCGTCAGCTCCAGCCAGCGGCCGGCCTGTTCGTCGCGGCCGCGAAGGCGCAGGCCGGTGTCGACCTGGCGCGTCAGCTCGCTCCAGGCGCGCTGGAACTCGGTCGCCGCAATCGGCGCTTCCAGTTCGACGACGATGACTTCCTCAACCTTGGCATCGGCCCACGCCGGCGCTGCGTCATCAGCCGGCGCCGCCCTGAGCACCGGCTCGCGCTGCGGGGCAAGCTGCACGGTGTCGTCGACCGCGGCGCTCATCCGCTCGTCGATCGGCAGATCGATCGCCGGCCCAACCGGTGTGTCGCTCGCGAGGTCGTTGCCGAGATCGCTGCCCAGGTCGAAATCCAGCGTCGGTTCGACGCGGCGCGACGGCTGGTGCAGGGGATCGATCAGCACGTCGGGCTGAGCGTCGCCGAGCGCGCGTTCGGCGGTGCGGCGGTGGCGCCGCTCCTGCCAAAGGTTGTAGCCGATCACGGCACCGACACCGACCACGCCGAGCGCGATCAGCCCCATCTGCAGTTCAGTCAGTTGCATGAATCCGTATCCCTTTTTGTTCAGACGCTGAGCGCTTCGTCGCGCAGTTTCAGCGCCGCTTCCATATCGACCTCGACCACGCGCGAACACCCGCGCTCCTGCATGGTGACGCCAACCAGCTGTTGCGCCATTTCCATCGTGATCTTGTTATGACTGATGAACACGAACTGCGTCGAAGCGGACATGCGCTTCACCATTTCGCAGAAGCGTTCGGTATTCGTGTCGTCCAGCGGTGCATCGACTTCGTCCAGCATGCAGAACGGTGCCGGATTGAGCTGGAAGAAGGCAAACACCAGCGCCGTCGCGGTCAGCGCCTTCTCACCACCGGACAGCAGCTGGATCGACGCGTTGCGCTTGCCCGGCGGCTGCGCGAACACCTGCAGCCCCGCATCGAGGATCTCGTCGCCGGTCATGACCAGTCGGGCCTCACCGCCGCCGAACAGTTCCGGGAAGATGCGGCCGAACTCGGTATTGACGCGATCATACGTCTCCTTGAGCAGGGCGCGCGTGTCGCGGTCCATGCGGCGGATGGCGTCTTCCAGCGTGGCGATGGCGTCGCGCAGATCGGTCGACTGCGCGTCGAGATAACCCTTGCGCTCATTCGCCTGCGCCAGTTCTTCCAGCGCGGCGAGGTTCACCGCGCCGAGTGCCGCGATTTCCCGCGTCAGGCGGCTGATTTCGGCCGTCAGTGCGCCCTCGCGCACCTTCTCCGCTTCGCCTTCGGCCAGCAGCGCATCGAGCCGCCCTTCCGGCAGTTCGATCTCGCCCAGGCGCTGCGCGTACTGTTCGGCATTCAGCGCCGCTGCCTGCTGCTTCAGCTTCAGCTCGGCCAGCCGCTCGCGCGCCGGCGCCAGCAGGTGTTCGGTATTGGCGCGCTGCGCTTCCAGCTCACGCAGCTGGGCGGCCAGCACTTCCTGCGCGTCGCGGCAGGTGGCCAGCACCTGCTCGCGCGCCCGGCGGTTGTCCAGCACCTGCTGCAGCCGGCTGTCTATGCTGCCCTCGTCGATCTGCGCGAATTCGTCGCTGCGCAGCGCGCGCTCCAGTTCGGCGTTTTCGAGCTGGGTTTTCGCCATCGCGAGGTTGTTCGCCAGATCGGTCAGACGGCTGGCGCACTCGCGCTGCGAGAAGTTCGCCTCCTGCAGTTCGCGCGCCGCCGCCTGATCGGCGAAGCGCGCCTCGCGCAGCTGGCTGTCGGCGTTCTTCTGCGCCTCGGTCGCGGCATCGAGTCGCATGCGCTGCACCTCGATCAATTCGCGCGCGCGCTCGATTTCGGCGTCGGCGCGTTCAAGGTGCGCGCGCTCGGTCTGCTCGGCCTGGTCGACTTCGGCGCGGTCGCGCGCCAGCGCCGCTTTCTGCTCGTCGAAGCGCGACACCGCCTGCGCCAGCTTGATCTGTTCGACCTGCGCGCTGTGCGCAGCCTGGGTCAGCGACTGCTGTTCGCGCCGCGCCGCCGCCTGTTCCTCGTGCGCACCGGCCAACGCTGCCTCGGCTTCGCGCAGCGCCTCGCGCGATTCGGCGAGCTGGGCGTCGGCGAGCTCGATCTCCTCAGCAAGGCGTTCGATGTCGCGCGCACGTTCGAGCACGCCGTGCGTGCGCGCATCCGGCGCATACAGCGTCAGCGACGCGCCCTGCGCGACGCGGCCTTCACGATCGACGCGCAGGCCGCTGGCGGTGAAATCCAGCGACTCGACGGCGGCGACCGGGCCCAGCCACAGGTCGAGCAGTGCGTCCCAGCGCGCGTCGTGGGCGCGCACGCGGTGGCGCAGGCTGTCGGCGCCGACGTCCGCGCGCACATCGCTACCGGGCAGTGCGAGCGTCAGGTTCTGCGGTGCGGCGCCGGCCGCGCAGGCAGAGGCCAGCGTATCGGCAGACGCTGCCTCGAGCGCGCCCAGCCGCTCACGCAGCACCGCCTCGACCGCCAGTTCCCAGCCGGCATCGACCTGCAGCGACTGCCACAGCGGCTTCGCGTCCTGCAGGCCGAGCGCGGCCAGCCAGGGAGCGAGCTTGCCGTCGGTCTGCGTCTTGCGCTGCAGTTCGACCAGCGCGTCGCGACGGGCGCGGGTTTCGGTCAGCGTCCGCGTGGCGGCGCGCTCGGCGTCCTGCGCGTTGCGCACCTGCGCCTGCAACTGCGGCACCGCGTTCTGCGCCGCCTGCAGACGCTGCTGCGCCGCCTCCTGCGCCATCTGCAGCGATTCGAGCTTGTCCTGCGCCAGCGCCAGCGCCTCGCGATCGGGCTCGATCAGCTGCGCCTCGTCGTGCGCGATGCGCTCGCGCCGGCCAGCCAGTGAATTGAGCGTGCGGCCCGCGTTGGCGCGGTGGGTTTCCTCGACCTTGAGCTGCTGCTCGACCGCCGCAAGTTCGCGCCGCGCCAGATTGGCCTGCTGCTCCGCTTCCTGGAAGGCGGCTTCCGCTTCGGGCAGCAGCGCGCTGGTCGTTTCGTGGCGCGCTTCCGCCTGTTCGATGCGGTGCGCCGCGTGCTCGGCCAGTTCGGTCCAGCGGCCGGTATCGGTTTCGATGCTTTCGATGCGCGCACGCCAGTTCGCGACCTCGGCTTCGAGCTGGGCGATGCGCGCTTCCAGCTTGTGCCGGTTCTCCGCCGCGCGCTTCAGGTCGTCTTCGAGCCGGCTGGCTTCTGCATTGGCGGTCAGCAATTCGGCCTGTGCCGCATGCACCGCTTCGGAACTGGCGAAATGTTCGGTGCGGATGCGCTCCAGCGCCGCCTCGTGGTGGCGCAGCGCCGCGGTTTCGCGCTCGATGTCGTTCTCGATGCGGCCTGCTTCCAGCGTCAGCGCGTCGGCCTCGGCGGCGGCCGAGCGCTGCTTCATCGCCCACAGCAGCGCCTGTCGTTCGGACAACCGGCGGTTCATGTCGGTGTAGCGGGCGGCGATCTCGGCCTGCTTCTGCAGTCGTTCGATACGCGTGCCCAGTTCGCCGACGATGTCGTCCAGCCGCACCAGGTTGTCGCGCGCATCGTCGAGCCGGCCCTGGGTTTCCTTGCGCCGCTCGCGGTATTTGGTGATGCCCGCCGCTTCTTCGAGGAAGGCGCGCAGCTCTTCCGGCCGCGCCTCGATGATGCGGGTGATCATGCCCTGCTCGATGATGGCGTAGGCGCGCGGCCCGAGGCCGGTGCCGAGGAACACGTCGATCACGTCGCGCCGGCGCACGCGGGTGTTGTTGATGAAGTAGTCCGACTGGCCGTCGCGTTCCAGCACGCGCTTGACCGCGATTTCGGCGTACTGCGACCACTGTCCGGCCGCCCTGCCCTGCGCGTTGTCGAACACCAGTTCGACGCTGGCCCGCCCCACCGGCTTGCGCGTACCCGAGCCATTGAAGATGACGTCGGTCATCGCGTCGCCGCGCAAGGCGGACGCGCGCGACTCGCCGAGCACCCAGCGCACCGCGTCGATGATGTTGGATTTGCCGCAGCCGTTCGGCCCCACCACGCCGACCAGCTGGCCGGGCATCTGTATGGTGGTCGGGTCGACGAAGGTCTTGAAACCGGCGAGTTTGAGCTTGGACAGTCGCACGGGTCGGCGGCGGGAGGGGCAGAGTCGGGCAGATGAGGCCGGGAATGGCCGAATTGGCACGAATGATAGCATCGCCCCCCGCTCCCCGGCTTTGACCGCGTGGGCACGCCCGAGCGGCAAACGCCATGCCGCGCACATCGCTAGGTGTGAAGCTTCAATAGGTTGTTTCGGGTGTTCACCCGGAGAAGTTCTGAGAGACTGGAAATCGCCAAACCCCCAAGCTCTCTCGAACAGGATTCCGGATGAACACCCACAAGAATGCCCGATTGACCTACCTTC